>LFTM01000056.1:0-1861 GCA_001513505.1 Clostridiales bacterium DTU092
GATGGTATATCCGGCCATCGGACCAGGATGTACTGAGGGTTTTGAGCGGTCAAACCGGTACCGGCAGCATTATGTCTTACACACCATATCGGGGAACACTGGAAGTAACATACAATGACGGCGGACTGATTGTAGTCAACGAAGTAGACCTGGAGGAATACCTGTATTCGGTGGTGCCGAGCGAAATGCCTGTTAAGTTTGGTCTGGAGGCTTTAAAAGTCCAGGCAATTGCCTCCCGTTCGTATGCCCTCCGCTGTTTAGCCTCGACTGGATATGCTGAATTTGGAGCACACGTTGACGACAGCACGGCAAGTCAGGTATATAATTCAATCTCCGAACAATCAATATCGGTGCAAGCGGTTAACGAAACCCGTGGTCTGGCTGCCTTCTATGAAGGTCAGGTTATAGATGCCAGATTTTTTTCAACTTCCTGCGGATATACCGCTAACTACCATGAAGTATGGAGCGACAACAATCAAAACTTCCCGGGCAAGGAAATTCCTTATCTGGTATCAAAACCTCAATTTCCAAGCAGCGTACCCGATCTTCATAACGAGGAAAATTTCCGGGCTTTCATAGTTCAAAAAGATTTGGAAGGATACGATCGTTTTTCTCCCTTTTTCAGATGGTCCGTTACAATGAAACGGGAGGAACTGGAAGCTATTATCCAAAATAACCTGTCCCAAATTCAAAAGGCTGATCCCTCCTTTGTTTTAACCAGAAAAGATGACGGCATGTTTGTTCAGGATATTATCCCGGAGGAAATAGGACAGCTGCAAAATATACAGGTAACACGCCGCGGACAGGGTGGAAACATTATGGAACTGGACATTACCACCACCCACGGTATATTCAAAGTTATTAAGGAATATAACATACGACAGGTGCTGCGGCCGGTAAACTATCTTGATACAGGCAGTCCAATAAAATTACGATGCCATGACGGATCGGTCAGAGAAAATTTTTTCATTCTTCCCAGCGCTTTTGCGTGCATTGACCTTGAAAGAGATAACGAAGGAATGATCACCGAAATCAATATTTCAGGTGGCGGATTTGGCCATGGAGTTGGTATGAGTCAATACGGTGCATACGGGCTGTCCCTTCAGGGTTATTCCTATGAACAGATTATCCGGCATTATTATCCTGATACAGAACTTCGGAACATATATACCGGCAACTAGGAGGACGTTATGAACAAAAGGATAACCATCTCCCTACCACCTGAAGTTAAATCCATACTTACCCGTATAATGGAACATGGAGGCCAGGCATATGTAGTAGGCGGGGCCGTCCGTGATGCCATACTGGGCAGACCAATATCCGACTGGGATGTCGCAACATCCCTTCATCCCGATGAAACGGAAAAACTGTTCTCCCATACCCGCACCATCCCCATCGGCAAAAAATACGGTACGGTAATAGTAGTGATAAACAATTTGTCTGTTCAGGTAACCACCTATCGCGGCGAAGGTGAATACCGCGATTTCCGGCATCCAAGCCAGGTTGTATTTCTATCCGATATCATTGACGATCTGTCAAGACGTGACTTTACTATCAATGCCCTGGCATATAACCCGTATCTGACCCCGTCACTTTTAGATCCTTTCGGTGGGATTGATGATTTAACCGAAAAAACTGTCCGGGCAGTCGGGGAACCCGGCGAACGGTTTTCCGAGGATCCATTGCGTATTTTACGGGGAATCCGATTCTGTGCCGAGCTGGAATTTCAGCTGGAACATCAAACTCTGGAGGCGGCACGAACTTACGGTCATTTGCTTTCGCAAATACCTGCTGAAAGAATAAAAGATGAAATTGACAGAATCTTGCTTGTGCCGGATCCGTATTACCCTCTCACGCTGCT
>LFTM01000056.1:1870-11698 GCA_001513505.1 Clostridiales bacterium DTU092
GCTGCTCCGTCAACTGGGTATATTTAAAATCCTGCTGCCTGATATATGGAAATGCTGCAGCTCTTCTTCCCCCTCATCATGCAAACTATCGGACAGACTCTCCCTGATATTTAAGGCAGTAAGCCTGTGCAGGCAGGATATTGTGCTCCGTCTGGCCGCACTGCATTACACCTGGAATATCGATAAACTTTTTAATTATGCCTATACGACCAAGTCAGATAAGTCACAAATGGAGGACAGATGCGCAGAAACAACGGAACTTTCCCTTAAGCGGCTCCGGTATGACAGCAAAACCGTACGCAGGGTTAAATCGCTGCTGGCAACCGTTCCATTGCCGCTTAACCTCAACAAGGCCGAAGCCGAATACCGGTTAAGAAGGATAATGGGAAAATTGGGTCCGGAGGACACCCTCAAATTTCTTGACCTTCAGCAGGCATACCTGTCAGCCGCCGATCATAAACCGGAAGCATACAATATACAGCAATACAAACGGATAACAGAAGAAATTATCTCAAGAGGCGATCCTGTTACTGTATCTCAGCTGGCCATTAACGGCAATGATCTGCTGGATGCTGGGATAGGTGTCAAAGACAGGCGTATTATAGGCAAAGCCCTTAATCAGGCCTATCAATGGGTACTTATGAACCCTGAGGATAACGACCGGCAACTGCTTTTATCCAGGTTAAAGGCAGTTTTCATGGAACATAACGGGAAGCAAAAGAATAACAATTGAGATATACTACAATTCTGTTCTTTTAAAGGTTGAAGCCAGGAGTATGACAATCAGTGCGAGCCCAAATATTCCTAATAAAGGGTATATATATGTAACGATCTGTGAAAAACCTATAAATGAAATGACAAAGCACAGACAGGTTATCATCAGGGAGGATAAACCTATTGGTATTTTAAAAACTTCATGAATTACCGAAGATACCGAGAAAAGATTTGCAATTAATGTAGTGAATATTGCTCCCCAAACAACAACAGTATATAATCCTGAGATGACGGGACCCATGCAATATACGATATACAGCATTGGTACCTCAAAATCATATATAGCAGGTCCGTGATGCCTCAACGAATAGTCATTAATAAAAATCATTATTCCCAGGATGGCTCCACCCAGAATCCCTCCAACTGCCAAAGCCCGCGGCTGTTTTACCTGGGAAGCTGCAGAAGACAAAACCCCTATGGAAAGAATTATATTAAACGCAGCATACAGCACTCCACTCTTAATCAGATCTAATAAAGATATATTATATGTTGAAGTAAATCTCTGCATAAATCCGCGCTCCTGCAGGGTGTATCCAAAAACAAACAGATTAAACGCCAGAATCAGCGGAATTATCCATGTGTTGATAGCCATAATTCCCTTTATACCCGACATCACGACTATCAGAGCAGCAACTGCTGTTAAGCCGGCTCCAACCCAGAACGGGATACCGGCATATTCATTAAATAATGCACCCGCACCCGCAAGCATAGCTGTACCGATTAATATCATGGCCAGCACTATATATCCGCTTACAAATGGAGAGAGTATGCCAAAGATTTGTTTCACAGTTTCCTTAAATGAGCGGGAATTGAGCTTTTGCCCGAGCTTCAATATCTTAGTCCCGATTAATATAAATAAAAAAGTTGCAATCAATATGGGATATATGGAATATGCACCGTATACGCTAAAAAAACGCAATATTTCCTGGCCGGATGCAAACCCGGCTCCTATTACCGTACCAATATAAGTAAAAGCAATCTTTATTCCTGAAATAATTTCATTCCTGGTTTTCAAAAAACACATCAACCTTCCGAATATTCATGTTTAATCCTCATACATAAATATTCAGAAGTTATATAAATCATACCTATAACTGTCCTATATATTGATTTTCCCCAGCAAACGATTCAGGGTTTCATAAGGACTAAAGGAAATGTCTATCTGCAGCACATCCCCAACACGGCATCCATGGGGTAAATATTTCACAGGTATAACGACTTCATCAGTACTGTTATCGAATTTTATAATGGCCTGCTGGTGTTCAACGGATTTTATTACTGCGTTCCATCGCATGCCGCCCTTCCTCCTCTCTAAGTTCATAATATCATTTTACCATGAATTTGTTAAGGTTAAATTATGCAAAATATTAACACCAAATTTACAATTTGTTCATGTTTTATTCAAATATCATCAGTATAATTTCCACTGGAGTGGTCAAGGTACCAAACTCTGCTTAGGGAGGTGATATTATGAAAATCAAAAGACTGACCGCCATATTACTCATGGCTGTGTTTTTACTGGTATCAGTAGCTTTAACCGGTTGCCAGAGCGAGTCTTCAACAACACCTGATGATTCTACACAGACCGAACAAGCAACTGATGCCGAAGAAAGCACAGATACTGAGGAGGAAGCAGCAACAGAAGACTCTGAAGATTCTGCTGCAGAGTCAGAAGATGCTGCCGATGATACTTCAGAAACTGAAGCGGATGATGACGCTCAGGAGACCGGTGAAGCTGATGACACCTTGTCGGAGTCATCCGATGAAAGTGATACAAACCAGACCTCTGATGACGAAACAGCAAATGAATAAACCTAATACCAGCCACTACGCTCGATGTACCCCTTCATAATGCTACTTACTTAAAAAAGGCTGCTGATAACTTTATCAGCAGCCTTTATTGCAAATTATATTTTCTGTATTTTTCTTCTAATATGATATAGTTAATATACTTACAGTTGTTTAACACTGTTGAATAGGCAACCCCATAATACTTTGCAAGCGCCATCTTATCTACATCAATACCCGATTTAATGCAATAATAAAGTTCAAGTGCTGATGCCCAGGCTTCCGCCTTTCTTATTTTTGGCAGCTTTTCAGGCAGTGATGCCAGGACAAACTTCTCCCATATCTCACGTAACTTTTCTTCGTACCCGCCTTCATACCGGTTCTTCATCTTCTTAATGGCCACTGGGATTACATCATTATATATCCGGGGAAGTTCACCGGCAGATACTCTTTCTAATATGCTTACCCTTATCTCGACAATACTATTATTCATGTATGCGATATACGGCTCATCAGCCTTCATTTGTTTGAGCAACGCCAGAGCTTCCTCTTTCAGTTCATCCTCCATGTTCTTCTTAAGCAGGAATTCTCTTAAAAAACGCTCCGACTTTTCATCACCAAAAGAAGCTATTACATTAAGAATAGCCTTTTTTATGGAAATATCGTGCAACCCAAGACCCCAGCCAAGCAACGCCATCAGCTCGTCGCCCTTTTCCCATCTCTGTTTCAGATCCCTCTCAGGAAGCTTGAGCAAATCGTTTATCTTCTTAATACGGTAAATAACTTCCTCATAAGGAACCTGAAAATGATAGGGTATCTCGCTAAACTCCCTTTCATTCGTCACTATTGCCCATGTTAATCGCTTATAAAAACTGCTGATGGTATTATGGGGTGATATCTTATCAATCTTGTACCAGTATTTCAACGCTTCGTTATACTTGTGTATATTAAAATACGAAACCGCAATATAATGCAGTATTTTTATGTCGTAAGGCTTAAATATAAGCAGCCGTCTGAGAAGCTTATTGGCTTCCTTATGTTTCTTTAATTCGCACAGGGTCACCGCGATCTTGTTCATTTCTTCAGGCTCATTTATTTGCATATCAAGTATAGTCTTAAGGTGTTTTTCACTTTCTTCGGTACATCCCTTTTCCTGTAAAAATATAGAGATATTACAGTTAGCATGGACATTCTGGGGGTGTTCCTTCAACACTCCATAGCATGTATCAATTGCTTTATCCAACTCTCCAATACAAAAGTACGCCAACGCAAGATTATTTTTTGCAAAAGTCAGTGAAGGATCTTTGTCAACAACATATTCCAAACACTGTATAGCATTTTTATAGTCTCCGGCATCCAGATAATTTTTGCCCTTATTTGCCATTCTGTAAAGCTTCTCTTTTGTTGGATTTAATATATTAAACTCATCATCAATAAAGAATTCCTGGTTCTCAAGAATGTCTAACAGTTCCCGTACCTCATCGGAGTATATACCGTCTGGTTCCATATAAATATATCTTTCAAAGCATTCGTGGGCTTTTTCATAATCCTGTAACCCCAGAAAATTGCATCCCAGACAGAAATAGCAATCGGCTCTGGTGTCATCCTTTTGCAGTACAGAAAAAAGTATCTGGTTGGACTCTTCATAGTAGCCCATCTCGGTAAAAACCTCAGCCAGATCCAGCCTGTAGTCCAGATTTTCAGGTTCTTTTTCCACAGCCTTGCGGTAAAAACTCAGAGCATTTATATAATTGTTGCTCTCCATGTATTTTCTTGCTTTTTTATAGTAAAATTGACCACTCTGATCAAATGGAATAACCTTGTTTTTAGATTTCGCACATAAGTTTCTTGCCATATCGCTCTCCTAACTATACTATTTTATGGATATCATTATAGCATATATTTTAGAAAACCTCTATAAAAATTACTGTTTCTTACAATTGTATTTATTCGATATTTTTTGAATATTCCTCATTCAATTTTCTCTTTTCCTTCAGCAGTTGGTTAAGTTCATCAAGGTTAAACAAATACTTTTTGTTGCAGTAATGGCACACCAGCTCAGCCTTCTTATCCTTTTTGATAATATCAATTAATTCATCTTCCTGTATACCCAAAAGAACCCTTCTTAAACGTTCTCTGCTGCAATCACACTTAAATCGTACATCCGTTTGAGCATTTATTTTCACATCAAAACCGCCAAGAATGTCATAAAGTACGTCTTCCGGCGTTTTCCCCTGTTCAAACAACTTAGATATTGGGGCAGAATTGCTCACTCTTCTCTCGATCTCATCAATTATATCCTCCGGCGCACCCGGCATAGCCTGGATTATATATCCGCCTGCCGCTTTTACCGAATAATCGGGATTTACAAGCACACCCAAAGCCACCACAGATGGCTGTTGTTCCGATACCGTCAAATAATATGCCACATCTTCACCAATCTCTCCCGACATCAAATTGGCCTGGCCTATATAAGGCTCTTTAAGTCCCAGATCCTTTATAACGGTGATTTTCCCATTTCTGCCTACAGCCGCGCCCACATCAAGCTTATTAAATTCATTGAGAGGTAAATCCAGTGCCGGATTTCCAACATAACCTTTTATATCTCCGTTGGGGTTTGCAACCACTACGATACTCCCCAATGGTCCATCGCCCTTCACTATCATCGAAAGGCTGTCCTTCTCGCCCTTCATATCAACTGCCAACATAATTGCAGCAGCCATAGTTCTACCCAGGGCGGCAGCAGCCACAGGATGTAATCCATGAAGCCGCTGAGCTTCATTTGACAGATTTGTTATCCTTGCTGCAAAAGCCCGGACAGCGCCGTCTCCCGCCGTAACCCTCACTACATAGTCTTTCATATCGTGTTCACTCCCGTTTTTAAATTACCAATTCTGATTTGAGGAAATATCCCATTCATTTCAAGTTTTCCGGGCTGCGAAAAAAATGCGCTGGGAACTCTTCTTTGGAGGTTTGAATGTAAAAGGCTGATAGGCCTCTATATTTTTAAAACCGTTATGCTTCAACCGGCGTATTATCTCCTCCGCTTTATAAGCCCGTTGATAATGGGTCTCATCAAATCTTCTGTAATACTCTCCCTCTTTTGTAAAAAACGATAAATACATCTCACATATATTGGAACGCCTGTCAAAATAATTCAGCCATATATAGCTGATATCTTCATCGGTTCTGACAATTGTATTGTTTCCCAGAATTGATGAGAGCTTATAATATGAACTGATATCAAATATGAATATACCATCCGGTTTCAGGTAGCGGCACACACTCTGAAACACCATATCCAGATCTCTCAGTGAAAGGATATAGTTTATTCCATCACAAATACAGGTAATTGCATCGACAGGACCATGAAGTTCTAAATGCCTCATATCCTGATATATAAAGGGGATGTCCATACCGTTTTTTACAGCCTTTTCTTTGGCAACCGACAGCATGTCCTCCGATTGGTCAATCCCTATTACATCATAGCCTCTTTCCTTCAACAGTAAAGTTATGTTTCCGGTACCGCAGGCCAGATCAACGATCTGTACCGGTTTTACGCCATGTTTTTTAAATATCCGCTCAATATAATCAACCCAGCCGGGATAATTTACATCTTCCATTAAAACGTCGTAGATATATGCAAAGTGGTTATATATAGCAATCTTCTCCCTTTGACAAGTATTATTATTTATTCTTACTCTTCATCCTCATCAAGCCTGGCATTCATATACTTATCAAACACCCAGTTGGCCAGAGAAACACCAATCAGCATGGGAAAGGTAAATCCCACCAGAAACATCGGAAAGATATACCAGGCACTTGCTATAAATACCGCCACCATGAGCACGAAAATGCCGAATGTATGAGGCAGCCTGCCTAAAGTAAAGATAAAGGCATTTCGGAATATCTGCCCTACGTTTAACTTGTAGGTAACAAGTAAAGGGAAAACATATATTTGCATCATCGCATATATAAGCCCTATCAACAACATAAAGTAATACAGGAACAAATATAATAAATCGGTCATAGCCATGGCATGATAGAAGGTTACAGCCACGTAAAAAAACATCAATACAACACAGTTGATGAACATTATCAATAAGCTTTCCTTCCAGTTCATCTTTATGGCATCTTTAAAATCACTAAACACCCATGCATGTTCATCCCTTGCCCAGTTACGTATCACATAGGTTACTCCTGCAGTAGCAGGACCGGCAAAGAGCATACATGGAAGCAGGATTAAAAAGAACAGTAAAGTTATAGGCTCCCCCGTTTCTGCAGTTACAAGAGTCTGAATATATATCCACAAAAATGTGGGAAGCACGAATATGGAATACAGCAGATTTAACTGTATCAGTTTCCAGAATCTGACCTGAAGGACGGTAAAAAACAGTTTGAACCGCCTCTTCTTGAGATCTTCATATTTTAAATCCGGCTTATTGGGGTTTCCATAATACATTCGGTTAAAAAAACCGCCAAACATACTAACAGTCCTTTCAATAATTAAACTATTTTTCTTGTCTTCATTGTAACAAGAAATCATCCATAATTCAATAATTTTAGCTGATTGGCACATCTGAATTATTTGCAGCTTTTATGCGAAATATTTTGTGCATAATATTATTCCAGCCACTGGAGCTCCAAGGCTAAGAGCCTGTAGAACTTGCTCCGGGGCCTTCATCAAACTCGCTTCGCTTAAACAAGCGATTCGGCTTATCCCTCCGCTGCGTTAACAGGCTCTAAGCCTTTTCACAAGGTGATTTCCATAGTATTCTGCACACAATGCTCAAGGATAGAAGAATATTATTCCGCTCACTGGAGTTCTAAGCCTCTCCACAAGGTGGCTTCCATAATATTCGGCAAAACACTCAGCTATAATTCTTTAGTATGTTTACATATATCTGAAGCCCAAGCAGCAATACCTCTTCGTCGAAATTAAATAAACTGCTGTGGAGAGGGGCTGTAAATCCCTTTTCTTCGTTTCTGCATCCAAGAAACATATATGTTCCCGGAACCTTTTGCTGAAAATATGAAAAATCTTCGGCAATCATAAGCGGGTCTATATCCACAAGTATATCGGGATCCACAAAGCCCGCGATCTTACTTGTAAGCTGTACATCATCGTTAACAGCCGGATAATACACCACTTCATGGTACTGTCCCCGGATACCATGGCTGAGCTCCAGACTCTTCAGCAGCTTAATAATATTTTCTTTTATTTTGCTGTAAACCTTATCATCAAAGGTTCGGATAGTCCCTTCCAGCCTTGCCTTCCCGGCAATGATATTCCTTTTCTCTCCGGCTTCCATCCTTCCGATGGTCACCACGGCTTTCTCATCATAGGGAATGCGCCTGGATACAACCCCTTGAAGCATATGAACAAAATCGCATGAAGCCATAAGAGCATCAATTCCAAAGTGTGGAGTTGCCCCATGGGCAGATTTGCCGGTGATCTCCACATCAAACTCACATGTTTGAGCCATTACAACCCCCGGTTTCATTACAACCTTTCCCTGGGGAATATCTGGCAGCAGATGCAGTCCAAATATGGCATCAACCTCCGGTATATCCAGTACACCCTCCTTTATCATAGGGAGAGCGCCTCCAACTGTCTCTTCCGCCGGCTGAAAGATCAAAACCACATTTCCTTTTATATTCTCCCTATGCATCGCTATCCATTCAGCAAGCCCGAGCAGAACAGTCATATGCCCGTCATGCCCGCATGCATGCATAACCCCTTTGTTTAACGATGCAAACTCCACGCCGGTTTCCTCTTCAATAGGTAAGGCGTCCATATCGGCTCTAAAGGCAAGGGTCCTGCCGGGAATATTTCCCCTGATTACAACCTTGACGCCGTTTTGCGCCAATATCTCTATTTCTCCAAAACCTAATTTTTTTATCTGCTCTGTTATATAATCCCTTGTTTTTCCAACTTCAAAATCTGTTTCAGGGTATTGATGCAGATACCTTCTGTGCTGTATCAACCGGTTCCTTAAACCCAGAACTTCTCCATCCAATCTCATTAATAATTCCTCCACCATTTTGCTTTTATAACAGCTTATTATATATTTAAGGGCAACATTTTCAAGACAAAACTGCAATCTGAAAATGTTGCCCTAAACATTTTACATACTTATATGAATTATATTATTTGGCTGCAAGCCTGAGAATATTGAGCACGTCCTCCCGTCCAAGTTTAACGAAGTTACCGATTTGCTTTCTGCCGTTATCGGTACATTTATCTGCCATCTCTTCAAGTCTGTCTTCAGGGATGTCCAGCCCTTCCAGAGTGACGGGCAGGCCGATGCTTACAAAGAACGATTCAAGCCGCTTTATGCCTTCAAGAGCCGTTCTTTCGGGACATGCAAAATCCATCTCCACATCCCATACCCTTACTGCAAACTGTGCAAATCTGTCAACATTATGTTTATATACGTATTTCATCCAGGCAGGGAATACTACAGCCAGTCCTGCACCATGAGCCACATCGTAAATTCCGCTTAATTCATGTTCTATGGCGTGGGATGCCCAGTCTTCATTCCTGCCGGTGCCCAGCAGGCCGTTGTGAGCTATAGTACTTGCCCACATTATCTCGGCTCTGGCCTCATAATTTTCCGGATCTTCAAGTGCAATCGGAATATTTTTGATTATCGCTTTCAGTGTAGCTTCACACAATCTGTCAGTGAAATCCACATCTTTTTGATGAGTGAAATAACGTTCCATTACGTGAGCCATGATATCCGCTGCTCCACATGCAGTCTGATATGGAGGAAGTGTATATGTAACTTCCGGATTCATTATTGCAAACTTTGGCCGAATGATATCAGCACTGAGTCCTCTCTTATACCATCCGTCTTCATTGGTTATAACCGAACTGTTACTGGCTTCGCTGCCCGCAGCAGGAAGGGTAAGAACAACCCCGACAGGAAGGGCTTTTTCAGGAACAGCTTTACCGCTATAAAAATCCCACACATCGCCATCATAGTGTACACCCACAGCAATTGCTTTGGCTGAATCAATAGCACTTCCGCCACCTACTGCCAGAATGAAATCAATATCGTTCTTTCTGCAGATTTCGATTCCTTCCTTAACCAGGCTCAGGCGGGGATTCGGTTGTGCTCCGGGAAGTTCAATAAACTCAACGCCGGCCTCATTCAGGGATTTAACCACCTTATCGTAAAGACCAATGCGTTTAATACTGCCGCCGCCATAGTGAAAAAGAATCTTTTTGCTGTATGCCCGTGTTACTTTGCCTCTGTCTCT
>LFTM01000152.1 GCA_001513505.1 Clostridiales bacterium DTU092
CCTTAAAGGGAATCTTCATACCACTGAGGTTATGTTAAAAGGATCGGTACAGGATGTTGTTGAAGCCTCCAAAAAAGCAATAGACGCTGCTGCTGCGGGAGGGAAGTTTATCCTTTCCACAGGTGATCAATGCGGCAGGGATACCCCTGATGAAAACATATTTGCAATGATAGAGACTGCAAAAACCTATGGGAAGTATTAATGGCCGTGTGTGCAAAGATAAAAATACATGTTGTTGCAATACATGAAAACCCTGACACGGCACAATGTATGCACTCCATTAAAAAAGAATACGGCAGACATCTGTCATTCTGGGGAAGGATTAGCACTCAGCGGCTGCTGCCCTTTGGAACAACTGACGAGATTAAGGCAAAGACGGCAGAGATAATACGTATTATGGGAAGGGGAGACGGATATATAGCGGCCCCCACCCATGCCATACCTGGCGATGTTCCATCCGAAAATGTGTTGGCCATGCTGGAAGTCATGAAGGATCAGCATCGTTATTTGTAACAAAAGTTGTATTTAGTACTAAAACAATTCATGGTTTACATCGTAACATAATAACAAAAAGAAAGGGCTGATGAAGAAATGGATAAATTAAGAATTGGAACATTGGTTGGGGGAAGAGATGCTGAGAGGGTAATTCCTCAGTTGCTGCCGCATGGTTTTGAATCTTTTGGCATTACTTTCTGGCAGACTACCGGCGATGTAAATCTGGAGGAGCTGGGAAAGAGGATTAGGGAAATTTTAGCGGAACATGATGTTATTATTTCGTGCGTTTCCATTTTCGGCAACCCGCTGACCGGTCATGGTGCTAATGCTGATACTCTTGCAAGCTGGGAAAGGCTTATTGATAATGCCCATCATTTTGGTACCGACCTGGTGACGGGTTTTACAGGGCGTATCGTGGATCAGCCTATTGATCAATCCATACCACGGTTTAAGGAAGTGTTTGGCGAGTTGGCGAAAAGAGCAGCTGATAAAGGTGTAAGATTAGCATTTGAGAACTGTAACATGGACGGGGATTGGTATAGAGGTGACTGGAATATTGCCCATAATCCGACTGTCTGGGAAATGATGTTTGATGCTCTTCCTATGGAAAACCTTGGTTTGCAATGGGAACCCTGTCATCAGATGGTCCAGCTTATAGATCCTATTCCGCAGCTTAGAAAATGGGTTGATAAGATATTTAATGTACACGGCAAGGACGCAACTATTGCATGGGATATAATCCGTGAGTACGGGATTGGCGGCCCCAAACCCTTTGTATGGCACCGCACTCCGGGATTTGGTGATTCTAACTGGGCTGATATAATAACTATACTCAGACAAGCAAACTACAAGGGTACTATAGATATTGAAGGTTTTCATGATCCGGTTTACCGGGGAGAACTGGAAATGACAGGCCAGGTTCATGCGCTTAACTACCTGAAATGGTGCCGCGGTGAGGATTTCATTCCAAACCCCCGATAAACCCTATAGAGTTTGCGCTGAATGACTAAAAAACCGAAGAATATGGAGCACCGTATGTTGTGTAAAACAAAGGTTTGGCAAGGGAGGAAAACTTCTTATGAAGCATTTTAGGATTGCTGTGGCCGGCTGCGGCGGGATGGCCAATACCTGGGTTAAATATGCGTTGGAACGGCAGGATGCCGAGATCGTGGCACTGGTTGATATTAACGAGGAAAATGCAAAGGCTATAGACCAGCGCTACGGATTAAACTGCGGTATATACAGGGAAATAGATGAAGCCATCAGAAATTCGGGAGCTAACCTGGTGTTTGATGTTACCATCCCCGAAGCTCATCATCACATAGTGACCACCGCTCTGAAGATGGGGTGTCATGTATTGGGTGAAAAGCCTATGGCTTCCTCCATGGAGGAGGCAAGGGATATGGTAGCCGCCGCCGACAGGTCGGGAAAGATGTATGCGGTTATGCAAAACAGGAGATACTTAAAGCAAATCCGTGCATTCCGCCAGCTTATAGAGTCGGGGGTCATCGGGAAACCCGGGTTTGTATGTGCTGACTTTTTCCTTGGGCCCCATTTTGGAGGGTTCAGAGAAATAATGGAGAGTCCGCTGATACTGGATATGGCAATACATACATTTGACCAGGCAAGGTTTATTACAGGTGCTGATCCGGTATCTGTGTATTGCCACGAGTTTAATCCTTCCGGCTCATGGTACAGTGGAAATGCTGCTGCTATATGCATATTTGAATTTTCTAACGGTTCGGTGTTCTGTTACAGGGGATCCTGGTGTGCCCAGGGGGCACCTACTTCCTGGGAATCTAGCTGGAGGGTTACTGGAAGTAAGGGAACCGCTGTTTGGGACGGGATCAATCCTCCTTACTGCGAAGTAGTGAGTCCGGAAAAACAGGATAAGTTTATTTACGACGTGGAAAGGGTGGAAACTTCATATTCATGGGACGGCAGGGAAGGACACGAGGGCTGCCTGGATGAAATGTTTAACGCCCTTTTACAGGAGAGAAAGCCCGAAACCGACTGCAGAGATAATATAAAGAGTATGGCAATGGTCTTTGGAGCGTTGGAAAGCGCCAAAAAGGGCCGGAAAGTCATGCTTTAGGCTCCAAATTTATACGCTTTTTAATGAAGGAATTTGTTAAGCTATATAGAATATTATATATTGAATTATTAACGAGTGTAGAATATCAAAATAAATTATAAAGAGAGGTGTGTACATATGAAATTAGGGGTATTTACAGTACTGCTGGCAAATAAAAGTTTGGAAGAGGCTCTTAAGTACCTGAAGGAATCAGGTGTGCAGGCAGTAGAATTAGGGACGGGTGGTTTTCCCGGTAATGCACATGCCAATCCTGATGAACTGCTGGCTGATGAAGGCAAGCTGAATGAGTTCAAAGATCTGATCAAAAAATATGACATGGAAATCAGTGCATTAAGCTGTCACGGGAATCCTGTACATCCTCAGAAGGAAATCGCCGATGCTTTTCACAAGGATTTTGAAAAAACGGTCTTGCTGGCTGAAAAACTTGGTGTGGAAAGAGTTATTACTTTCTCGGGTTGTCCCGGAGATTCACCCGGTTCAAAGTATCCTAACTGGGTAACATGTCCCTGGCCGGATGATTTCTTAAAGATTCTGGATTACCAGTGGAACGAAGTACTTATTCCCTATTGGGAGAAAGCTGTTAAATTCGCCAATGATCACGGCGTTTACAAGATATGTCTGGAAATGCATCCCGGATTCTGCGTATACAATCCGGAGACATTGCTTAAGCTGAGAGCGGCTGTAGGTGATACCATTGGCGCCAACTATGATCCCAGCCACTTGTTCTGGCAGGGTATGGATCCGGTTGCACCTATCCGTAAGCTTGGCCCGGCTATATATCATTTCCATGCAAAGGATACGAAGATTGATGAAATTAATACCGCTGTCAATGGTGTATTGGATACCAAGCATTACGGCGATGAGATAAATCGTTCCTGGATCTTCCGTTCGGTCGGATACGGAAACAACTACCAGGTATGGAAGGACATCGTAAGCAACTTAAGAATGGTAGGATACGATTATGTAATGAGCATTGAGCACGAAGACAGTCTGATGTCCCCCAATGAAGGCTTGCAAAAAGCTATTGCTTTCCTTAAGGAAGTTATGGTTTTTGAAGATACCGGTGAAATGTGGTGGGCTTAAAGCAGAATATAGTCACCGGTAAAACTTTCGGTTTGGAATAGCATGAGAGACGGTCCGGTTATATACCGGACCGTTGAAATAATACCTTCGGTTTATAAAAACAAAATGGGGGGATGAAGAGTGAAAGACACATTAAATGTAGGTCTGGTTGGTTATAAGTTTATGGGGAAAGCCCACAGTAATGCCTTCAAGAAGGTAAACATGTTTTTTGATCCAAGCCTGAAAATTGTTATGAAAGCCATATGCGGCAGAGACGAAGAATGGGTTAAACAATCAGCTGAAAAATTCGGATGGGAAAGCTATGAGACCTCATGGGAAAAGCTGGTTGAACGGGACGATATTGATATGGTGGACATTACCGCTCCCAGTAATGTTCATAAGGAGATCGCTATAGCTGCAGCTGAGGCAGGCAAACACGTGTTTTGCGAAAAACCCCTGGCTCTGAATTTAAAGGATGCCAGAGAGATGCTGGAGGCGGTGGAAAAGAATAAGGTTAAGCATCAGATAGGTTTCAACTACCGTTTTGCTCCCGCAATTCAGCTGGCCAAACAACTTATTGAACAGGGGAAGCTCGGGGAGATCTATCATTTCAGGGCTTTGTACCTGCAGGACTGGATCATTGATCCCGATTTCCCGCTTGTATGGAGGCTGGATAAAAAGATAGCAGGCTCCGGTTCACTGGGCGATTTAGGTGCTCATTCCATCGATCTTGCCCGGTTCCTGGTAGGGGAGTTTGATAAAGTTATTGGTATCAACAAAACCTTTATAAAGGAAAGGCCGATTGTTGAGAGGATGGAAGGGCTTAGCGCCGATGCTAAAGCCGATGGTCCCAGGGGAGAGGTAACGGTAGATGACGCTACCTTATTCCTGGTTGAGTTTAAGAACGGCGCCCTTGGTTCGTTTGAGGCAACCCGCTTTGCAAATGGTCATAAAAACGGTATGTCCTTCGAAATTAACGGCAGCAAGGGCAGCGTAAAATTTGAGTTCGAGCGGATGAACGAGCTATGGTACTACTCTTCAGAGGATCCGGAAGGTCTGCAGGGCTTCAGACTTATCCAGGCTACAGAACCGGTTCATCCATATGCATCGGCCTGGTGGCCTGTAGGGCACGTGATAGGCTACGAACATACCTTTGTCCACGAGTTCTATGAATTTGTGGAGTCGATAGCCCATGACAAACCAACAAGTCCCAGTTTCTACGACGGAGTAAAGTGTTCACAGATACTTGAGGCTGTGGATCTGTCTATTGAAGAACGTCAGTGGATTGAAGTAGACAGTCTGTAACAGCTGTAAAGATTAGCTGATTAAAATGACAGGAGAAGATCACACAACACAGCATTTTCCGGATTATATTGACTAATGCCTGTAAACGCATGGGTGGTCTGGAACCGTCAAACATTTTACCGGGCCACCTGTGTGTACGGTTATCAGTTCACCCGGGTATGGGAAATGAATAAAGGCCGCGGGGATATCCGTGGCTGTTTTATTCAAGCCGGAACAGCAGGAGGAATGCAATTGGACATAAAGATAGGCGATTTAAATATACCAAACAATGTGTTTCTGGCACCTATGGCGGGAGTTACCGATATGCCCTTTCGTTTATTGTGCAGGGAACAGGGATGTGGCATGGCGTATACCGAGATGGTAAGCGCTAAAGGCCTTTATTACGGCAGCCAAAAAACTCAGCGTCTGCTTGAAATTCATCCCGCTGAACATCCCATAGGTGTACAGATATTTGGCTCAGAGCCATGTATCATGGCAGAAATGGCCCGGCAAATATCCGAAACAGAAGCTGATTTAATCGATGTTAATATGGGATGCCCGACTCCAAAGATTGTTAAAAATGGTGAAGGTTCTGCGTTAATGCGTCACCCGGAAAAGGTATATCAGATTGTAAAGGCAGTGGTTGAAGTATCTGCAAAACCTGTTACGGTTAAGATAAGAAAAGGATGGGATGAAGAAAGCGTTAATGCAGTTGAGATAGCCAGGATAATCGAGGATGCAGGGGGATGTGCTGTTGCTGTACACGGCCGTACCCGCCAGCAGTTTTATTCGGGTACTGCTGACTGGGACATTATACGAAAGGTCAAGCAGGCGGTATCAATTCCGGTTATAGGCAATGGGGATATCTTTACCCCCGAGGATGCCGGCAGAATGCTGGAGGAGACTGGTTGCGACGGTATAATGATAGGACGGGGAGCTCAGGGAAATCCGTGGATTTTCAGAAGGATAACTCATTATTTGTCAACCGGGGAAGTATTGCCCGCACCCACGCCCCGGGAAAGGATCCTTATGATTCTCAGGCATATGGATATGATGACAGAATATAAGGGGGTTGAGGCGGGTATCAGGGAAATGAGAAAACACATCAGCTGGTATCTTAAGGGATTGCCCAATGCCAACCGGGTAAAAAACTCCGTAAACAGCCTCACCAGTGCAGATGCAATTTGCGACCTGCTTAACAGCTATTTGCTTGAGATTGAAAAAGGAATTATATAATATTTGTATAATATAATATAAGAGCCATAATCTAAAGGGGTATATACCTTCAAATGGTATGAAACGATGAAATGCCGAATATTAATGATTTTGGGAGGAAGATATGAAGAGGATTGTGAGCGTCAGTATAGGTGCCTCTTCACGTAATCATAGGGTGACTATGAACATCTGCGGTCAGGATTTTATCATCGAGAGGATAGGGACCGACGGAAATATAGGAAAGGCTATCAGCCTTATAAAGGAGCTGGATGGCAAAGTTGATGTATTTGGCATGGGCGGGATCGACTTGTATCTTTACGGCAGGAATGGCAGGAAGTATATAATAAGAGCAGCACTGCCTATTGCCAGGGCCGCTATAAAAACCCCGATTGTCGATGGCTCCGGATTAAAGAATACACTGGAACGTAATGTAATAAATTTTATAAGCCAGCAATGTAATATATATCTCAACCAGAAAAAAGTGCTTCTGGTTTCGGGTATGGATAGGTTTGGAATGGCTGAGGCTTTTACCGATATGGGATGCAGTATGATATTCGGTGATATAATATTTGCTTTGGGGCTTCCTATTCCCATTCACAGCCTCAAAAATCTGCACAGGTTGGCTGCTGTATTAATGCCTGTGATATCACGTATGCCCTTTGAGTTTCTTTACCCTACGGGTAAAAAACAGGAGGAGGTAATGTCGAGATACAGCCGGTATTATCATATGGCAGATATTATTGCCGGGGACTTCCTGTATATAAAACGGTATCTTCCTGATGATCTGAATGGCAAAATCATAGTAACCAACACCGTTACACTTCAGGATGTGCAGCTGCTTAAGGAACGCGGCGTTAAACTGCTGGTTACTTCAACTCCGGAATTTAACGGACGGTCGTTTGGAACCAATGTTATCGAGGCTTTGATAGTCAGCCTTTCAGGGAAGAGACCTGAAGATATTACGCCCGATATGTATACAGATATGATACGCGAGTTTGGGATAAAGCACAGAGTGGAATATCTGAATTGAATGGGGATTGGTTAAATGGGCAAGTTTGCCGTTATGACCCTTAAACACAGCGATAAAAGCTCGTATGACGGCAGTGAAAAAAACGATGGTTTTCTGCATAAGACTACCACAGCTTTTAGACGGTGGATTGCTGACAGGCATATTAAAATTCTCACAACGGTTCAACATCGGGAGCAGCAGCGGGAACTGGGGTACGTAGTTGATTTTCCCGATTTTATTTTGCGATGGGATGAGCTTTCACCCCGCAGGCGTAAGAAAAGATTGTTAAGATATAAACAATTAATAAGGGAAGCTGGCGTTCAAATAGTGTGTGTCCCTTATTTTTACGGCATGCTGCCGGGTGAAGTGGTTGAATTATTAGGCGATCAGGTGTTTTTATGCTACGGAAATAATTTGCGCTTTCTTACACTGATCGATAGTATTAAGCATTTAATTGGGATACTAAAAAACCGGTTATCCGGAATGGAAGCGGGGATCTGGTGTGCCGATACGGATATGGGACGTTTAATGGCCCGGATGCTGATGCCTTCCATTAATTTTATGACGCTGGGCGGCCATACAGCCGGCAGGCTTTTTCGGCTGTCTGATGAGATTATGAATGAAACCGGTCTGGCCTGTCCCGTTACAACTGATTTGGAAGAGTGTCTTAAGAAAAAACAGTTTGTGGTTTTAACCCAAAGATGTGACGTCAGTTTGCTGAAAAACGCTTCAATCGTTGTTTATACGGGCCCCATTGATTTAGAATATATGGAGGAGATTCGAAGCCTCCGGGGACCTTTCTGGATACTGTCGGGATGGACGGAATTGCCCGAAGACTTGGAGGCCGGTGCAAAGCTTTCCCCCTGGGAAACGATTGGAGTGCTGGAATCGGTGCTGGGCCTTTATGAAAAAGATTTGTCGGCTGAAAAAGGATTGGAAGATAACTTTGGAGAAATAAAAGTGCAGGGCTTTATATCGGTTGACGGAGAGGTATCATATGACCGGTTTCGAATGCACTACTTTGCCGGGAGCAGACCGGCAAAGAATACTTACTTAAGGAAAATACAGAATAAATGAAAAAACCTGGCTTATTTCTTGACAAAGAATCTACAATTAAATATAATGTATGAAATGAAAACAAATAGAAAAATTTCTAAGCACTGCCACAGAGGTTTCTTGTGCCAGTGCTTATTGTTATTGATATGAAAGCCAAACAGGTGTAGTTTATTATGATGAATAAAAAAGTGTGACTTAAACATATATTATCATCATATTAAATCAAAGAAAATAAAAAGGGAAATTAAATGAAGGGGAGATTTTAGTATGACAGATTATAAAGACACTATACTAACACCCGAAGGCGTTGCAAAATTGGAGGAAGAACTGGAGTATTTGAAGACTGTAAAGCGTAAGCAGATAGCGGAACGAATTAAACAGTCCATAGCATTTGGGGATTTAAGTGAGAATTCGGAGTACGATGAAGCAAAGAACGAACAGGCGTTTGTAGAAGGGCGGATTGTCACACTTGAGAACCTTCTCAGAAATGCAAGAATAATCGATGAAGAGGATATAACTACTGATGTAGTAAGTGTTGGTTCCAAAGTGAAATTGCAGGATGTTGAAACTAATGATATTATGGAATATACAATAGTTGGTTCCACCGAGGCTGATCCGGCGAAGAACAAAATATCCAATAAGTCACCGGTTGGCATGGCTCTTTTGGGTAAATCCGTTGGAACCGTTGTAGATGTATATGTTCCGGATGGAGTTATTAAGTTTAAAATATTAGATATAAGTAAATAAGGATGTGAGATGCGAATGAATGATTCAAGAGTAGAAACCCATGATGAGCAACAGAATCTGAACGAAATTTTGCTTGTACGAAGGGAAAAATTAGAAAAACTTCGGCAGGAAGGTAAGGATCCCTTTGAGATTACTACGTACAACGTCACCCATAAGGCCCTGGAAATAATTGATAATTTTGAAAATATGGAAGGGCAGACGGTTTCAATAGCCGGAAGAATAATGACTAAAAGGGTGATGGGAAAGGCAAGTTTCGCACATATCCTTGATGGAAGCGGTCAGATACAGATATTTGTCCGTATCAATGAGGTAGGGGATGAACTGTATCAAAGCTTTAAATCCTATGACATTGGTGATATTATCGGGTTGACTGGCGTTGTTTTCAGGACCAAAATGGGTGAGATAACGGTAAATGCTCAGGATATAATCCTGCTTACCAAATCTTTATACCCCCTTCCGGAAAAGTGGCATGGTCTTAAGGACCCTGATTTGCGGTACAGGCATCGCCATATGGATTTGATAGTAAATCCTGATGTGCGCCGTACCTTTATAATGCGGTCAAAGATTATCCGCGGTATTAGAAATTATCTGGATAATAAAGGTTATCTTGAGGTAGAGACACCAATTCTTCATACAACGGCGGGAGGGGCGACGGCACGGCCGTTTATCACTCATCATAACACACTGGATATTGATATGTATCTGCGTATTGCCACCGAACTTCACCTAAAGCGTTTGATTATAGGCGGATTTGATAAGGTTTATGAAGTAGGAAGAATATTCAGGAATGAAGGTATGTCAATAAAGCACAACCCCGAGTTTACTTCTGTTGAGATATATAAGGCTTATGGGGATTATTATGATATGATGGAACTCACTGAGGATATGATAGTAACCATAGCCAGGGAGACGTTAGGCACCACCAGAGTTATGTATCAGGGGGTTGAAGTTGATTTAACACCCCCATGGCAGAGGATGACCATGGTTGAGGCTGTTAAAAGGTACACCGGATTAGATTTTTCCGTCATATCAACGGATCAGGAGGCAAGAGAAGCGGCTCAAAAGGCAGGCGTTGAGGTGGACAAGGACGCTACATGGGGCAAGGTGTTGAACGAAATTTTCGAGGAGAAGGTGGAGGAACATTTGGTACAGCCCACCTTTATAATGGATTACCCTGTTGAAGTTTCACCCCTTGCCAAGCGGATGAAGGACGACCCCAGGCTGACCTACCGGTTTGAGCTGTTTATAACCGGACGTGAAATGGCTAACGCCTTCTCGGAGCTGAACGATCCTATTGACCAAAGAGAACGGTTTATGGAACAGGCCCGGCTGCGTGCTGCCGGAGATGAGGAAGCCCATATGATGGATGAGGATTTTGTTCATGCTCTCGAGGTAGGAATGCCTCCAACGGGAGGTCTGGGTATTGGTATAGACAGACTGGTTATGCTGCTGACCGATTCATATTCAATTCGTGACGTAATACTGTTTCCGACAATGAAGCCAAAGGAATAAAGGAAGATTGTATCCAAAAACCAGCATCGAGACGCCGTATTCAGATGATTTATAGCTNNCTACTTGTTTATTAAAGGTGTTTCATTTATAATATAAATGTACAATGTTTTATATAAAGGGATGATGCGGTTAATGTATCAGGTGACGATAAATAAAGAAAGGCTGCAGAATCACCTCAGTTATGACTGGTGGAAGTATCTTTTGGCCATACTTATCACCGTTATAATGTGGAGTCTGGTGACGGCGATGACCAGGCCTCAGACCCCGCCGGATAAGAAGGTGGATATTTTTCTTGTAGGTGATTATGCACTGGATGAATATACGGAACCCGTCAGCCAGCGTATACTGAAAGAGTTTCCCGAGTTGCTGGAGGTAA
Source organism: Clostridiales bacterium DTU092 (assembly GCA_001513505.1). Taxonomy (GTDB): domain Bacteria; phylum Bacillota; class Clostridia; order Caldicoprobacterales; family Caldicoprobacteraceae; genus DTU074. The sequence continues at coordinate 10,852 of LFTM01000152.1, forward strand.
ATATTATTAATATTCCAATAGGTGAAGGTATAGACCCTCAGCTGGATATGGCCAGCCGGCAGAAACTGATGGTTATGCTGGGAAGTCAGACAGGGGATATCTTTGTATTTAATAAACAGGATTACGAGCAGTATGCTAAACAGGGAGCTTTTATTCCTCTCGACGATGCGATCGATGAGGATATACAGCAGTATGTATCCATGGAAGAGCTGGAAGATTATAAAGTAGCTGCTGACCCTGATTACGGTGAAAATACTCAGCCCCGTATATACGGAATTCCTTTGAAAGGAGTTACTCTGTTTAAAGATTCAGGATACAAAACCGATGACAAGGTTATAAGCGTAATGGTTTACAGTCAGAACATGGAAAAAGCTGTGGATGTATTAAAGTGGATACTGACAGAAGGAAGATAATAAACGAAATTGTATGTATAGACGAGAAAAATGAAGCATTAATGAATAATCTTTTAGCAAACACAAAAAATAAGATAGCCAGCGTTATTTAATTAACTTGATTGCGTTATATATTATGTGATATATTATTATTTGCCGCTTGAAAAGAGCGGCGAAGTGGTCCTTGAAAACTGAACAGTGGAGAAGGTCAGGTAAA
>LFTM01000087.1 GCA_001513505.1 Clostridiales bacterium DTU092
CAGGAGCTGCCGGTACCCATGAAGGTGCCGAGGCTATACTGTACGGCGATCCCGGTAACAAAATCGACGAAATAGCCGATGCATGGAAAGCTGAAGCCGATAATATATGGCATGATATAGAAAACAAGGAGGAAAGCAAAGAAGAAGCCGTTTCATAAGAGAAGACTATATATTCACGCCCGGTTTTCTGTATCGGTTGACATAGACAGGTATCCGTACTAAACTTTTATTTGGTTGATAAGTTGAAATATGGTAAGCGGAGATTGGGGGGCTATCATGAGATTTGGAATTTATGGGTGCAGACATGAGCATATAGGCGAATTTATCAAAGAGATGCTCAATCTCAGTCATGAATTTGTCGGGATATATGAAAGAGAGCCTGACATAGCTGAGAATCTGGCTGAAATGTATGATGTACCGTTGTTTGACTCAGGTGATGAACTCCTTGAGGCAAAGCCCGATGTATTAGGAACATCTGCTGTAAACAACGAGAAGATCGATATAATTGAGCTGTGCCATGAACACGGTATCCATGTAATGGCTGACAAACCTATTGTAGTTTCACGTCAGGATTATATAAGGTTGGAAAAGATAATTTCACAGGGACGGATCCAGATCGGAATGATGCTTACGGAACGGTTTAACCCTCCGATTTACGCCCTTCAAAAGATTATACAGGAGGGAAAGCTGGGTGACATAGTAAGTTTGTCCATAATGAAACCCCATAAATTAAGGAAAAAGACCCGTGCATCATGGCATTTTTCCAAAGAAAAGAACGGCGGAATTGCAATAGATCTGCTTATACATGATGTGGATCTGCTGCGCTGGTTTACCGGGAGCGAGATAGCGTCTTGTGACGGGTATATCATAAAATCCGGTTATGCTCAATACGAGACTTTCTATGACAGCGTACATG
>LFTM01000143.1 GCA_001513505.1 Clostridiales bacterium DTU092
AAGTACACCTATTATACCGATTATTGGTTCACCCATTTTTACCTGTCTCCTTTATATGTTTTATGGATTGTAATAAATTAACAAGTGAAAGAAAGAATATTCCAAATGCAATTATATATATGAAAGGATAAAATGGAATTTCAGCAGTTGAAGTAATCTCCCCGCTCACCCTGATCCTGTTTCCATACGCAATCAGCTGCCATGTGACAAATATGAAGAATATAAATGAAATAATACTTATAACAGTATTAATCACTTTTTTTACTGCGATCGGATATTTTTGAACGAAGACCTGAACTCTGATATAGCCGTCGAGAATGGCACAATTAGCCAAAGAACAACCTATAGCTAATGCCGAGATAAGGCTAACATATTCAGATATGCCCAAAACTGACCATCCCGCCAAACGTCTTGTCAATATATTAAATACGGTCAGGAGCATTGTGACTACAATACCGCAGCCGGCAATTGTGTCCAGAAGTTTGCCTGTTTTTTTTAGAAAATTATCAAACCAACCCATACTACCTCTCTCCATTCATCATTTCATCGTTATATTTTTCAGCAAGCTGTTTTACCGTGTCCAGTATCCCCTGACCATTTAAACCTCTTTCGTTCATTTTCTTTACATATTCCCGCTGAATAGGTTCAACTTTATCAATCCATAATTCTTTCTCCTGCCCGGCAAGTTCAATTATTTCCATACCCATCTCTTCAACAGCCCATTTAAGGGCACTCTCATTTTGCCTGTCCCACAAACCAGCCGCTATTTCGTGAAAACATTGCTCATTAACGTCCAGTATAGCGTCTTGTATATCAGGTGCTAGTGAATTCCATTTATCCAGATTCATTGTCATAAAAAACAGTGTATTGTATAGGAATGGAGTTTTTGTCAAATACTTGGTAACCTCAGCATGTTTCCAGCCTTTTAATACTTCCACAGGCGCAAGGTTTCCTTTTACCATGCCTTTAGACAAAGCTTCATAAGCTTCAGACTGGGCCATTGCAATAGGCATCGCTCCCAGCAGATCAAGGGTTTTTGCGCTAAGGCCGGTAGCCCTTATTTCCAATGCCTGCAGATCGTCTAAATTCCGTACAGGTACTTTTGCAAAAATATCACCCGAACCGGTTGCAAGAACCATCATGAGTTTTGTGTTCTGTACTTCTTTGGGCTGTATTCTTTTTATACCTTCCCATGCAGTTTTGCTCGCAGCTTCAGCGCTGCTGTATATTATTCCAGGTAGTTCAAACACTTCAAGTACCGGGAAACGCCCTCTTGTATATGAAAAACATGACAGACCAATATCGGCCACACCGTCCAATACCCCTTGGTATATGTCATTGGCTTTAAGCAATGTTTCACCGGGATAACTGGTGATCCTTACCCTACCCTGTGTGGCTTGTTCTATTAATTTCGTCCATGTATTCAATAATTCCGCTTCTATCGGATGTGTTGCAGGAAAGAAATGAGCGAGTTTAAGATCTATAATCTCTTCTTTGCTTGCATTTTCAGTAGCTTTGCTTCCCAGTACGCTTCCCCTTTGGGCAGCAATACTGGCTGAGGTACAATATGTCAATATAAACATCACTGTAAGAATTGCAAAGAACACAAGTACTCTGTTTCTGTAAAACATTTCTACCGTCCTCCCATACTCTAATAAAACAAAAAACCCCCGTAGGGGTTAAAATGCATAAATAGGTCTATGTGTTTATAGAGACCTTCCATTCTACCATCCTACATTACACAAAAAATACCTTTATTCAATTTTCATTACCCTTCCATACTACCAAACCATCCTGCTTGTAAAAATAATATCAATATTACTCTGAAATGTCAATCGTTACATTTTATCAACCGGATAATATATTTGCAGAATATTATGGAAATCACATGATTTATTGGAGAAAGTGATTTCAATCACTGGAGCTCCAAGGTTAAAAACCTGTAACACATACTCCGGGGCCTTAATCAGACCCGCTTCGCTCAAACAGTGATTCGGCTTATTCCTCCGCTGCATTAACAGGTTCTAAGCATTTCCGCCGGCTGATTTCCATCATTTTCCCCAAAACTATTTATACGCCGTATACTCCTTTTTTGGTTGATGTACGACAAAAAACATGATAATTTATTATTGTTGGAATTAATAAAACCAGGATATAAAATATAAACAATGTAAAGGGATGTTTATTATTTCTGATGAGCGGGGTGCAAAGATATTGAGTAATTTATTTCAATACTCGGTTTCTACCAGTAAAAACCAGGAGTTTGTAGACATAACCCATCTGCTGGAACGTGCTATTAAGGAAAGCGGCATTGAAAATGGAATGGCGCTGGTGTTTTGCCCGCATACTACTGCCGGAATAACCATTAACGAGAATGCTGATCCCGATGTAGCGTTTGACATTATTAGAACTCTGGACAAGGTATTTCCCGTAAAAGGTGACTACAGGCATATTGAGGGGAATTCCCATGCACATGTTAAGGCTTCCTGTATTGGTTCCAGCTGTAATGTAATCATTGCAAACAGAAAGCCTTTACTGGGCACATGGCAGGGCGTATATTTTTGTGAATTTGACGGGCCCAGACGCAGAAAGGTATACATAAACTGTATGGAAGCAAAATAATGTTATCAATGATGCATTTCATAGTCTGTTTTTGTTCAAAAGCAGGTTGTTATACCGGAAAAGGACATATCTGCTGAGAAGAGTTACAGACTGAGCTGATGATACTGTGCTCTTCGTGTGATAGCGGGATTAAATTTTTGCGAGGACTGCATGCATATGGAATATAAGCAGAAAATAAATGTACTGTATGAAGATAATCATCTGTTGGTGGTTGAAAAGCCGGTGAACATGCTGTCCCAGGGTGATGTAACCGGGGATGCTGATCTTTTAACGGTGTTGAAGGATTATGTAAAAACGAAATACCAAAAACCCGGCAATGTCTACCTGGGTCTGGTTCACCGACTGGATCGTCCGGTAGGCGGAGTTATGGTTTTTGCACGGACTTCTAAAGCTGCTTCCAGGCTATCAAATCAAATACGAGAAGGTACATTTAAAAAAATTTATCTTGCTGTTGTGAGGGGAAAGCCAAAAAAGAATGGAAGGTTTGAACATTATTTATATAAGAACAGCAGGACAAATACAGTATATTGTTATCGGCAACCAAAAGGAGACGTAAAGAAAGCCATATTGGAGTATGAGGTTATACAGAGTCTGGATATAAACGAGACTGCCGATGTTTTGAGTCTGGTCAGGATAAATCTTATTACCGGCCGTCCCCACCAGATAAGGGTGCAGTTTGCCTTTGAAGGCTTCCCTCTATATGGAGATCAGAAATATGGACAGAATGTTAATAAACCCGGTCAGCAGCTGGCCCTCTGGTCTTTAGCCATAAAGCTTGTACATCCTACAAGAAAAGAGGAAATGGTATTTGATTGCCTGCCTCCAATTCATTATCCGTGGGATCAATTTGATATATCTGACAGACTGAAAAACAGCAAAGAGCAGATCTTATGATGTTTTGTTTATATTTGTATATATATAATGGAATATAAACAGGGAGGGATGATGCGACATGTATTTCCAGGCCGAAGGCAAACAAAATACAGAAAAGACGGTGGAGCTGGCTTTAAAAACTGCACGGGAGAGAGACATACGCCATATTGTTGTGGCATCCTGTTCAGGGTATACCGCCAATTATTTTAAGGATGCAAGTGATATAGAAACGGTATGCGTAACCCATGTAAACGGTTTTAAAGAGAAGGGCGGGAATGAGATGCCTGCTGATGTTCGTCAACGGCTTACAGGATCCGGAGTGAAAGTGCTTACCACGACGCATGTATTGAGCGGAGCAGAAAGGGGCTTAAGCAGGAAATTCGGTGGTACATATCCGGTTGAAATAATGGCCCATACCCTAAGAATGTTCGGACAGGGTGTAAAGGTATGCGTAGAAATTGCGGTTATGGCTTTGGATGCTGGTCTTATACCATATGGACAGCCTGTAATTGCCGTAGGCGGTACCGGGGAAGGGGCTGATACAGCCGTGATATTAACACCATCCCATGCCAGCAGCATCCTCGAGACCAGGATACATGAAATAATATGTAAACCATACTGTTAAATCCATCCTTGCTGTGGATTCAATTAAATGATATAAGCCTGTTAGTTTGTTAAGCTGACGACTTCTACTAGAGCATAGAACGTCAGCTTTTTTGTTTTTTCTTGAGTATAGATTGAGATATCAGTAATGAAAATAACTTGAACTTCTTAAAGAATATATGACTTGTACCCAGGGAAATATAAAATGAGGGGTTGATAAAAGAAAAATGAAAGGTGGGATACAATGCCATTAGGACTGACGTTATTGGTAGTAGCAACTATACTTGTATTATTCGGCGTCGGGCAACGAATGCTGGATAGAATGCGATTAAGCGACAAAACAGCCGTATTGTTTATGGTGGCAATATTTATAGGCAGTCTCATTCCGGATATACCTCTGGGAAGAGATTTGTTTATAAACATTGGAGGAGCTGTTGTTCCCCTCATTCTTGTCATCTATCTGTTTGTAAAAGCCGGTACCGGTATGGAAAAGGCGAGAGCTGCTATAGCCGCTATACTATCCGGTTTAGGTGTTTACCTTGCTGGACGCTATATGCCATCAGAGCCTGAAACCATTATTATAGATCCCAACTATGCCTATGGTATTATCGCAGGAGTTATCGGTTATTTGTTTGGACGGTCCCGGAGAGCATCTTTTATTGCCGGAGTATTAGGTGTGATACTGGCAGATCTGGCTCAGGCAATTGAAAATATATTGCTGGGTATCCCAACCAGGATTCGTTTGGGGGGTGCCGGGGCTGTAGATACAGTAGTGATAGCAGGATTTCTAGCGGTAATACTGGCTGAAGTGGTAGGGGAGCTGCGGGAAAGAATTCAGGGAGGCACTGCAAAAAAATCCATGGTCTATCAACAGGGTGAATTTATGAGACGAGAACGTAGTGAAAACAAATATGAAGGCGGTGATGATGAGAATGAACAAGGCAGCTAAAAAACTGTTAATTGTATGTCTTTTGCTAGCTGCCGCCATAGGGTGGTATATACCGAAGGTTTATGCTGATGACTGGTTTGAACCACAGGCCGGGTATTACACCCTGTTTGATGAATCGGGCAATGAGTTAACCATGATGGCAAGGGAGATATTGGCAAAAGACGAGTATATCAGCGAGGATAACAAGCATTATTCAGTCACATCAGTAGATAAGGATAAAAAGAGGGCAGTGGCCAAATACCTGGGTGATGTGAAACTTCCGGAGATTGAAGAAGATATAGCATCCATTGATGTATGGGTGCAAGGTATAGACAAAAACGCAAATATACTGCTTTATTCAACCCATACTGATGAATCCTATATTCCCTCCGACGGTTCTCACACAAAGCCTGGTGAAGGGGGAATTCTAGATGTGGCTGAGACATTCAAAAATGCTTTGCAGAACAGGGGAATAAATGCCATATTGGACAAAACACCACATGAACCTCATGATGCAGGGGCGTACAGGCGTTCCAGGCAAACAGCTGTAAATTTGATGAAGCAGCATTCTCCTGTAGCTGCTGTTTTTGATATTCACAGGGATGCGGTACCTGCCCGTGTTTATGCCACAAAGGTCGACGGTAAGTCTATGACAAAAGTAAGGATTGTGATAGGCTCCCGAAATCAGAACAGAAAGGCTAACGAGGAGCTGGCTTACAAGATCAAAGCTGTAGCAGATAAAGTATATCCGGGATTGATAAAGGATATTTATATTGGAGGAGGAGCTTACAATCAGGAACTTTCTCCACGGTCACTGCTGTTCGAATTTGGTACCCATGAAAACAGCAAAGAGTCAGCAAAGAGGGCAGCTGAACATCTTGCAGTTGTAATAGACAAGGCCATGTTTGGAGGAACTGTGAAGGGTAAAACCCAGGAAGGTGAAGAAAAAGGTACTTATCGCCCGGAGCCGATCACTCAGGAAGACACGCGCGGAGGAAGCAGGGGAATATTATGGCTGGTGCTGCTGGTTGTAGCGGGAGCAGGGATATTCTTTGCCATAAGCGGGGGAAGAAGAGAGATGCTATCAAAAGTTACGGGATCCTTTAAAGATAAAGATGATAAACGGGAATAAGACAAAAAAACCGGGCTGCTGACAATACCCTCGCAGCTCGGTTTTATGTTTAAAAATTATCATTTGTTTTTAGCTTATAAGACTTATGAGGAGAGAAGCCAGAGTTGAAAGTTATATATTGTGGCTATAGAGGAACTTATGGAGCATTTTTATTTGCTGCTTTTCATCTGGGGTTTTATAAAGAAAATAGCATCCCTGAAAAGAGACAGATAGAAAAACATTTTGAAATATGCCGTTTATACGGTGAACAATATGGAAATTTAATTTATGTAGGAGTAGATGAAGAGTTACGGGAGGTATATATTCTGGGATGCAAGAGATATTTTTCGGTTGTTAAAAAGGCACAGATGCACATAAATAAAATGTTTCACCTGGATGATACCATTTACCATGTGGATGTAAGAAAAAAAGAGGGAATACTGCCACGTATAATCGGTTTTTTATTGGCACATCGGATTAACAGGGTAATTTGCAGGAAACTGTTTTCATACTGGATTGTTCGAAAGTATCCATGTGTTTCAAATGCAACAAAAACAGTAAAGGAAAGACTAAAAACGATGGATATGAAGAAGAGGTGAATACTCAAGATATGAAATTGTTTTATCATTGTTATGGAGGAGCTCATACATCTGTTACCTGTGCTTCAATTCATTTGAAATACCTTCCGGATGATCGAATACCCGAAATGTATGAGTTTAAAGCAATTCCCTTTTATGATAAAATGGAAAATAAAGAATTAGGGAAGCCGGTATTTATGGGGAAAGATGATATGGGATGGGATATTTACGTAGTTGGAATGAAGGATGGAAAGAATGTGGTTATCCCGGCAATAAAAAGTTATCTTAACTTTAATGGTATTTCCCGGCCGGAAATTTTGTTTGTCGGTGCGCTGGTGCAATTACACCCTGTAACAGCGATGGGAGGAATAATCTCCAGAAGGCTGGGATTGCCCGGCATAGGGGGGCCGATGACAATTTGGGGAATAAGGAGAAGCTACCCGCATTTTGTGGAGCTGGTATCAAGAGTAAAGAAAACTATTTTGACCGGAAATGATTTTTATTGACTTAGTATGGGTTT
>LFTM01000220.1 GCA_001513505.1 Clostridiales bacterium DTU092
GCAGAAACGGAAGATAACGGGATTTGACGTCTGCTTTGTTTAGCAGTGTATTGATTGCAGTTAGCTTTATAGAACATACATGGATAAAAGATTTGAACCCGACAGAAGTCTTGCACAATTATTATAAAAAAACCTGGGGAGAAAACCGTTCCCCCCAGGTTTTTCTAGAACCCAAAGTATGCAATGAAAAGACCCGCTACTATAGCTGAGCCAATTGTACTGGAAACAATGGGACCCATAGCATGCATTAAAAGATGATTTTGAGGATTGTAATACTGCCCCATTCTTTGAGAAACACGTGCAGCCATTGGCATGGCCGATACACCAGAATTACCGATCAAAGGATTAACTTTCCCACCAGTTACTTTACACAAAAGCTTTGCTATAAGTATGCCACCAACAGTGCCGAAGGCAAACGCCAACAGTCCCATACAAATAATTATGATTGTATGCACATTCAGGATCCGTTCTGCCGTAGCCGTTGCACCTATAGAAACACCAAGCAGTAATGTTAACACATTTAACAAATGGTTCTGCAGCGTACGTACATACCGCTCCGTAACACCGCTTTCTCTTATCAGGTTTCCAAGCATAAGCATGGATATCAACGAACCTGCTGCGGGAACCAATACCAAGGTGGCAATAGTAATGCCAAATGCAAAAATAATCTTCTTACGGCGTGTTACTCTTTTCGGATTTGGCATTTCAACAAGTCTTTCTTTTTTTGTGGTAAGAGCCCGCATGATTGGTGGCTGAATCAGAGGAACCAGCGCCATGTAAGAATAGGCTGCAATTGTTATAACGGGCAGTAAATTTGGTGCCAGTATACCAGCAGTATAAATTGAGGTCGGACCATCAGAGCTGCCGATCATGCCAATGGCAGCAGCTTCC
>LFTM01000311.1 GCA_001513505.1 Clostridiales bacterium DTU092
GTGTATATAACAGGGTAATAAGAGCAGGAAGCAGGGGAATCAGGCTGGAAACTCTTTTAAAAAGCTATGCAAATGTCCCCAAACAGCTTATTCACAGTTCGGTTCACAAGCTGGTTGAATACAATTATGTACAGGTAAGACGGAGAATAGTTTACAGGTTTTTAGCGGGCAGGGAGCTGGAACTTACGCAGGAGGATATAGACAAACATAAAGAAGTGGAATTTGAAAAGCTGGAAAAAATAATGGAATACTGCAAAAACAAAGAATGCCTGCGTTACTATATACTGGACTACTTCAATGAAGTACCTACATTTACCCGCTGCGGTAACTGCAGTGTATGTGGTTCAGCCGCTGATGGTACAAAGAAAAAAATTATAGATGATTTGCTGGCAAATATATTGAATACTTCTTCAGAGGTCGAGGATTCCCGGGAGGCAAAGGAAGCAGATGATATACTTCTCAAAAACCTGAAAATGGTCAGGGAAAAGATCGTCAAAAGAACCGGAATACCTGGCTGCAGGGTCTTTGATGACAATATGCTGGAAGAGATCGCTGCAGTAAAACCGGTAACCAGGAAACAAATGCTGAAAATTGACGGGGTTCAGCACTTTAAAGGTCAACATTATGCTGATGAGTTTCTGGTTGAGATACATCGTTATCTGAGTAAAAAGACCATAGTATAATTAAACTGGAATTTTATATTTCCAGTTTTTTATATGCTTTTTCAGCCAGTGTAAATAAAACTTTAAGACTGAGGAGCGAAAGTATTCCGGCGATAACTCCCAGTATAATATATATCCACCATTCGGAAAGTCCCATATCAAAAAGGAATACGGATAATCCGGCCAGGCAGCCAAGTGATACCATCGTAAGCAGTATGCTGAAAAAACCGTTGAGGTTTTGTTTCACGGCTTCCTGGGGGTTATTCCATTCCAGCTTTGGACGAATCACATCTATGATAAGGTTTAATATATTAAGGAGTAAGTTACCCAATAAACCCAGTATTAAGACTATAAGCAGCCTTAAAAGAGGCAGTTGTAACACAATTGCGACTAAAGCTAAGGTAACCGCAATACCTATAGCGGAAATGGACATTCCGTGCAACAACTTGGCAGCAACCTGATGTTTCGGTGCCACAAGGATCATTTTGGAGATGCAGAATGTCTGTCCTTCACGGGATATAGAGGTGCATGCAACTATGTTGACACTGGCGGTGAATAAAATTAATCCAAAACTGCCAAGAGTAGCGTGAGCAATGAATTGGGGCTGTCTTATCAGGCTTATTGCATCCTGCATTTCTTCACCGCGGGTAAAAACTGGCATGAGCAAAATGAAGGGTACCATGATCATTCCTGCCAGTCCGTTTAAAGCGTATATAGGTGTTCTGATAAAAAGCTTCCATTCCCTCCGGAAAAGGGCGGTTACCGGGCTTGAGGCTCCTTGAGTTTTCCGGTTTATCTGCTCGGGTGAGAGTCGCTTTTTCCTGCTGCTTACCTCCTGACCTGACAGCAATCCCCTGTAGAAAATTTGGTTTCCCAGCCAAAGAAGAAATGCAAAGGCCAGTATGAAAACAATGATTGTCAATCCGAAATAGATAAACCCTTCCAGGCCGGTTTTAGAAAGGCTGTAAGTGCTCCATATTACATGAGGAAATTTTTCCCCAATCATTTCTATAATATCGATACGGGAAGACACCAGATTCTGGACAAACTGACCCGGATCACCATCGGGCATCTTCTGTGTATAATAGTTTACTGTAAGCGATAAGAGTACTCCAAAAAGAGTTCCTATCACAATGAGAAGATCCTTGCTTTTACGAATGTTTACCAGACGCATGAGTATCAGGACAAATACCGAGGCAATAATCAACGGAATGACCGGAGACAAAAGAATTATGAACACACTTTTAAACCAGTATGCAATGCCCGGTTTGATTCCTGTGCCATAAATGATGATAGAGGGAACCAGCAGCGGAAGGAGTATAAGATATTCATTTATCATTATGGTAATAAACTTACAGCCCAGGACCTGGTAAGGTTTTAACGGTAGTGGGACCAGAATATTGATGTCGTTGGAAAAGTAAAAGGCGGATATTATATACATTATTCCGAATACAAATACAGTAAATTGTCCAATGATAAGGGAGACAATAATTACTATTTCAGGGCTGTTGAGAACCAAACCTACCATGTACACGTTTTGAAGGATCATGGTATAAAAAGCGGTTATAGATCCACCGCCAACGATTATGGACAGGAAAATCAATACAGGTTCCCAAAGGCGTTTTCTTTCCTTTGTAAAACGATAACGGAGGGCTGAGATCCCAAAGTTAACATTCAGGCTGATTTTAAGTAAATTGATAAACTGTTTCATTGTTCCGTCAGCTCCAGGAAAATATTTTCCAAAGTTCCGGCATGTTCACCGTGGCGCAGTTCTTCAAGGGTTCCTATGGCAATGAGTTTCCCTTTATGAATTATGCCGATACGGTCGCACAATCTTTCCGCAACTTCTAGGATATGGGTTGAAAAGAAAACCGTGTTTCCCCTGTCACAGTGCTCGCGCATAAGCTCCTTGAGCAAGTGGGATGACCTTGGGTCCAGACCCACCATGGGTTCATCCATTATCCAAAGGGCAGGATTGTGAAGCAGCGCGCCGGTAAGCACGATCTTTTGCTTCATTCCGTGGGAATAGCTTTTTATCAGGTCGTTTGCCGCATCCACAAGATCAAACATCTCCAGAAAATAGCTTATTCTTTTCTTTTTCTCATCCGGAGAAACCTCGTAAACATTGGCCATGAAATCGAGATATTCCAGACCTGTCAACCGATCGTATACCTCGGGGGAATCGGGTACATATCCGATACTTCTTTTTGCAGCAATGGGATCCCGTTGGTTGTCATAATCGTTTATGAATATACTGCCCTGATCCGGGTTTAAGAGACCTACCATCATCTTTATTGTAGTAGTTTTTCCAGCTCCATTTGGGCCTAAAAAGCCGAATATCTCACCGGGCTTAACATGAAGGTTAAGGTTATCTACGGCTTTTACCGCGCCCCTGTTGTAGCTTTTAGACAGGTTGGTTATTTTAACCACTGTAACGCCTCCTTAATAAACACTAAAAATATTATATCAGCTGCTTCCTGTGTTTACAATTGCCGAATATACATTTTTCCAGAATAATATGGGTTTAAAGAATATTATGGAAATCACCCTGAACGCCAGTGATTGGAATAGTATTCTGCGCATGCACTGTAATCGTTTATACTGTTACCAATGAGCATTGTATGAAGAATATTATGGAAGCCACCTTGCGGAGAGGCTTAGTGCCTGTTAACGCAGCGGAGGATAAGGCCGAATCACTGTTTGAGCGAAGCGAGTTTGATGAAGGCCCCGGAGCAAGTTTTACAGACTCTTAGCCTCGTAGCACCAGTGGCTGGAATAATATTCTTCATATAACTGGGTTTACGTATACATGTCTGGTTGTTTTTTAGTTTTGTGTATGCTATAATTTGAACAAACCGCAAGATATATCATATAACGATACTAATCAAAAATGATAAAAAAGGATGTTTACAGATGGAACTGGTATTTTGTGGAGGAGCGGGTGAAGTAGGAGCCAGTTGTTATCTCTTGTGCATAGATGGAAAAAAACTGCTTTTGGATTCGGGGATTCGGATGGATTCCATACAGGATAAGCTTCCCGATTTTCGTATTATCCAGGAAAAAGGCGGACTGGATGCTATATTTATCAGTCATGCGCACCTGGATCACACCGGTGCTCTACCGCTGATCAGCAGAGAGTATCCAAATGCCCCTATATATATGACTCATGCTACTAAGGATCTGGTACGTGTGCTGCTTTATGACAGTCTAAAAATCATGGACCAGCAGGAAGGGGAGATTCCCATATATGCTGAGGTTCATGTGAGACACATGATGAACCGGATCCTTTGCTTTTCTCCCGAATATACCATGCAACCTTTTAGTGATTCGGATATAAAGGTTACATTTTATCATGCCGGTCATATTGCCGGCGCAAGCTGTGTTTTAATACAGGGAAAGGAAGGCAGTGTATTTTATTCCGGAGACATTTCACTGACAAACCAGTTTACCGTGGGCGGAGCCGTAATACCTAAGCTCAGGCCTGATATAGCTATTATTGAGTCGACCTATGGAGATAAGCTCCATGCCAACCGTCAGATGGAGGAAGAGCGGCTTGNNAAGAGCGGCTTGTCCGGATGGTCAATGAAGTTATTGGTGAAGGCGGGAAGGTGCTTATACCCGCCTTTGCTCTGGGACGGGCTCAGGAGGTTGTACTTATTTTAAAACGTGCCATGAACAGCGGCAGGCTGCCCAGGTTTAAGGTGTATGTTGACGGGATGGTACGTGAGATCTGCCGGATGTACTGTTTAAATCCCAATTACCTGCGAAGCAACCTTGCAAAAAGAATATGGAGTGATAAAGAGGTTTTTTTCAATGACTGGATACAACCCGTTACAAACCAGAGTATGCGGGAGACTATAATAGAGGATTCGGAACCATGCTGCATTATATCCAGTTCGGGCATGTTGAATGGCGGGCCAAGTCAGTGGTATGCAGAGAAACTGGCAGGGGATCAGAAGAACTTTATAGCTATCACCGGCTATCAGGACGAGGAAGCACCCGGACGGAGGCTGCTGGAACTGCTGGATTCACCTGTTGAGGACAGGGTTATACAGCTTGGGGACAGGCAAATTCCTGTTAAATGCAGAGTAGAAAACTATGGTTTATCTGCTCATGCCGATAAATTTCAGCTAATCGGATTAGTTCATAGTCTTTCACCCAGGCAGGTGTTTCTGGTTCACGGTCAGCAGGAGACAATGACAAACCTGGGGAAGGACATGCAGTTGGATTATTGGGGTAAGATATACCTGCCGGCCAACGGAGAAAGCTATGACATACAGCTCACAAAGCGGCGGAAACAGTTGGCAAGGATGCCGGTACCTTCATTGAGGAAGGGGTACTTCCCCGAGGGTGCGGACATGGAAGAGTTGTGGCGGCATATACTGAAGCACGAGGACAGAAGACGGCCTTATTCAGCTGAAGAGCTGTTTGCAATATGGTACGGTAAGCAAACGCCCGTACCCCGGCAGATCAGCCGGATGACGGAACTGATCCTGGAATCAGACTATTTTGAGCCGGATAACCGGCGTCCCTTCCTGTATTATCCTCTGTCCCAACAGGAAGTGGAACAGCGCCGGAAAGAGTCAGAAGGACCTATGGAGGTTAACCGGATGTTTGCATTGCTGGAGGAATTCTTTCCTCCCGAAACCGGTCTGTATAAAAAAGGAGCAAGACATGATGAAAAAATAGCTTTACTGTATTTTAATTTTCCAAAGACTGCGTATAAAACCTATGAGCAACGGTTGCGCGAATTTGAAGCTGTAACCGGTTGGAAAACAGAGATTAACCAGGAATGTAATTTGGAGGCAGCAGAGGATCTGCTTTTAAGCCTTCTGCCCCCGGGTACATACCTGTCGGGTAAGTTGTCGTATTACCGTTTGAAAGGATATTTCAAGGTCAGTATAGAGGGAGACGCGGATTATGAAAGTATAAAGCAGCGTTTTCTTGAAGTTACCGGCCTTGAACTTTTCATCAATGATGAACTGCAAGGAGAACCCGCAGGACCTGTATCGGCGCAGCCGGGACAGATGGAGCAGAACAAGGTTTTCATGCTTTTAGACGAGGTTTTTGCCGATAAACCCCACAGATTATATAAGAAGGGGCTTAAAAGAGATGGTACAGGTTCATATGTGGAGCTGTCCTTTATATCACCGGAGATAGGGGCACAGTACAGTGACGTGATTAAACAGCTGGAAGAAAAAACAGGATGGACAATGAGGATAAACCCAAATCCCAACCAGAATGAGATAATAAAGCTGGCAAGACGATTGATGGAGGGAAACGGTCTTAGGTTAAAAAGAAACCCTGGCTTTTATCAGACGGAAAAGGTGGTTCGGGTTACGCCTGCAGGAGAATGGGAGCAGGAGATTTTTGAAAAGTTACGTGATGAATTTATAAGGCGTACCGGCTATAGCTTGCTCAATGATTAGGATGGATGTTATAATTAATAAATGACTGGAATCTGCCAGTCGTATTCTTTGTTTTTTAGTATGAAAGACATATAAATCAGTACGACAATATTTGGAATTGGAGGATACAAAATGAAGGTTAGGAAAGCTATCATTCCTGCAGCCGGGCTGGGGACCAGGTTTCTGCCGGCTACCAAGGCACAGCCCAAGGAGATGCTGCCTATTGTGGACAAGCCCACCATACAGTATATTATTGAGGAAGCTATTGATTCCGGTATTGAAGAGTTTCTGATTGTTACAGGAAGAAATAAAAGATCAATAGAAGATCATTTTGACCGTTCCTTAGAGCTGGAAGAAGCTTTGCGAAAAAGCAATAACGAGGATTTGCTCAAGCTTGTTGATGATATTTCCAACATGGTGGATATTCATTACATAAGACAAAAAGAACCCAAAGGGCTGGGACATGCAATCTATTGTGCACGTTCGTTTATCGGAGATGAACCGTTTGCTGTTTTGCTGGGTGATGATATTGTTTATTCCAAAACTCCCTGTCTGAAACAGATTATAGAGGTTTATAATGAATACAAAACCACCGTTTTAGGATGTCAGCATGTACCCCGGGAGGATGTTAACAAATACGGTATTGTTAACGGGATAGAGATTGAAGACAAGGTATATAAAGTAAAAGAACTGGTTGAAAAACCCGATGTTGACAAAGCTCCCTCCACACTGGCAATACTGGGGCGATATATTATTACTCCCAGAATATTTTATCATCTTGCCCATACCAAGCCCGGGATTGGAGGGGAGATACAGCTGACAGATGCATTGCAATCCCTGGTTTCGGAAGAAGCTATATACGCTTATGATTTTGAAGGGAAAAGGTACGATGTAGGCAACAAGCTGGGCTATCTTCAGGCAACCGTTGAGTTTGCCATGAGGAGGGACGATCTCAAGGATGAGTTTGGTGAATATTTGAAAGACTTTGTAAAGGATAATTTGCTGGATTAGCATAATACGCTTGTATGGCATATGTTAATAATAAAATCTGATTGTATGATAGACAATAATAGCAGTGCATGTTCTATGTATTCTGGACAAGGAGGAATTCTGTGTGGATTATAGAGAAAGATACAGGCGGTGGATGGAAAGCCCCGTCATAGATAAAGCTACAAAAGATGAACTGGCTGCAATAGCGCACGATGAAAAGGAACTTGAAAACCGGTTTTTTAAGGATTTGGAATTTGGAACCGGCGGACTCCGTGGGATTATCGGGGCTGGTTCCAACAGGATGAATAAGTATACGGTAGGAAGAGCCACGCAAGGCCTGGCAAACTACATAATAAAACACGGCCGGGAAGCTATGGACAGAGGTGTGGTTATTGCCTATGATACAAGAAGGATGTCAAAGGAGTTTGCCCTGGAGACTGCTCTTGTACTGAACGCCAACGGAATAAAGGTATATCTTTATAATGAAATGCAGCCGACACCTGTTCTGTCATTCAGCGTCAGGGAGCTTGGTGCTATCGCCGGAATCGTTATAACCGCCAGCCATAACCCTCCGGCGTATAACGGCTACAAAGTTTACTGGGAGGATGGCGGGCAGATCCCGCCTCAACGCTCTGAAGAGATAATCAAAGAAGTATACGCTGTAAAAGGGTTTGAAGAAGTAAAGACCATCAGCAGAGAGCAAGCCGAGAACCAGGGACTTTTAAACATGATAGGGCAGGAAGTTGCAGACCGGTTTATTGAACGGGTTAAGTCTTTATCCATTAACAAACAGCTGATTAAAGAGATGGGCAATCAGTTGAAGATTGTGTATACACCGCTTCATGGTACCGGTAACAAGCCTGTCAGACGGGTGCTCAAAGAACTGGGTTTTGGGAATGTTATGGTTGTGCCCGAACAGGAAATGCCGGATCCCGATTTTCCCACTGTGAAGTTTCCCAACCCTGAGGAACCGGAGGCTTTTGATTTAGCCATTGAGATGGGCAGGAAACATCAGGCTGACATAATTATCGGGACTGATCCTGATTGTGACAGGGTAGGTGTCGTTGTCAGGGGTTCTGATGGTGAATATATATTTTTAACGGGTAATCAGACCGGTGCCTTACTGGTTAACTATATTCTGGAGGCTTTGCAGAAACAGGGGAAACTGGCTGCCGATAGTGTTATCATCAAAACCATTGTAACCAGTGAGATGGGGCGGGAGATAGCCAAATCCTATGGTATTGATGTTGTTGACACCTATACAGGATTTAAATTTATAGGGGAAAAGGCAAAGGAATTTGAGGAAACAGGAGACAAAACATTTTTGTTCGGTTACGAAGAAAGTTTTGGATACATGGCGGGCAATTATGTCCGGGATAAAGATGGTGTAACCGCTTCGATGCTGATCTGTGAAATGGCTGCCTATTATAAATCCAGAGGTATGAACCTCTATGACGGCCTTGTTGAACTGTGGCGGAGGTTTGGATATTATCATGACGCTCAGAAATCCGTGATCCTGGAAGGCAAGGAAGGAATGACCAGGATTAAAGAG
>LFTM01000190.1 GCA_001513505.1 Clostridiales bacterium DTU092
CTAATGATTTTTTGAATGATTTCCTGTATAATTAGTTCCATAAGAGTATCTCCTTCCTGTGGTTTTGGTTTTAGATATTTATATAATATCACAGAGGAGATACTCTTTTCTTTTATTTTTTTGTTTTTCCCCAATGTAATTTTACACTAAGTCCGTCCGCTTCTGTTTCCATTATATTTTTTAAGAATATTATGGAGGCCGCCTTGTGAAAAGGCTTAGGGCCTGTTAACGCAGCGGAAGGCAGCCGGAACCAATGTCTGAGCGTAAGCGAGTTTTGGTGGAGGTCTGGAGCAAGTGCTACAGGTTCTTTGCCTTGGAACACCAGTGATTGGAATAGTATTCTGCAAACCATCGGTTTATTTATGCAGAATATTATTGAAGCCTCGGAGCTCCAGTGACTGGAATAATATTCTGCACACAACACAGTAATACGCTCCACTTGATCATAAGAAAATTACCGCATATCATAATAAATATAGAAAAGTCCCTTGTTATTGCCTGTATCAATATGGTATTATAAACTTTGTAAAACGTATAATATTAACTGTAATTACATTGGATTAAAATATTAATTTAAAGATAGATTTGAGGAGAATCAGCCATGCTGGACATTAAACAAATTGTCGCAAAGAGTATACATAATCAGCTTCCAGATTTGGACTACCAACAGATATACGAAAATCTGGAGTACCCGCCAAATGTCGATATGGGTGATGTTGCCCTTCCCTGTTTTAAACTTAGCAAACTGCTTCGAAAAGCTCCAATGCAGATTGCTCAGGAATTGGCATCCGGTATTCCGCCTTCTGAGTTTTTTGAAAAAGTAGAGGCAGTTTCAGGGTATTTAAACTTCTTCGTTAACCGTCCACGGTTCATGGAAGAAGTGCTTAACAGAATAATTGATCAACATGAAAAATACGGCGCTTCCGATATCGGTAAGTCACGCAATATTGTCATAGACTATTCTGCCCCTAACATTGCAAAGCCTTTCCATGTGGGACACCTTCGTTCCACAGCAATTGGAAATTCCTTGCGGAGAATATTTGAATTTATGGGGTATAACTGTATTGGTATAAACTACCTCGGAGATTGGGGAACTCAGTTTGGAAAACTCATTGTAGCATACAATCTTTGGGGCAGCAGACAGGCCGTTGAGGAAAAAGGGATCAACGAACTTATGCGGCTGTATGTCAAGTTCCATCAGGAAGCCGAAAAAGATCCCACTCTCGAAGATGAAGCAAGAAGCTGGTTTGCCCGGATGGAGAACGGGGACAGCCAGGCATTGGAGCTATGGCAGTGGTTTAAGGACATCAGCTTAAAGGAATTCAAAAAAGTATATGATTTGATGGGCGTTGATTTTGATTATTATACAGGCGAAAGTTTTTATAACGACAAAACTGACGCCGTAGTTGAAGAGTTAAAGCAAAAGGGTCTGCTTGAAGAAAGTCAGGGGGCTCTTATAGTGAATCTTGAGGAATATGGAATGCCACCCTGCATGATCCTTAAAAAAGATGGCAGTACTCTGTATGCTACCAGAGATATTGCAGCTGCCATACATCGAAAAAAAGAGTATGATTTTCATAAATGTATATACGTAACAGGTGCATCCCAGAGCCTTCATTTCCAGCAATGGTTCAAAATTATTGAACTTATGGGATACGGGTGGGCAAAAGAACTTATCCACGTTCCATTTGGAATAGTAAGCCTGGGAGGCGAAAAACTGGCCACAAGGACCGGCAAGGTAGTACTGCTGGAAGATATATTGTCGGAGGCCATAAAAAAGACTCTGGAAATAATCGAAAGCAAGAACCCCGATCTGGAAAACAAGGAGGAGATCGCCCGCTACATGGGTGTTGGAGCGGTAATATTCAGCGATCTGCACAGCAACCGTATTAAGGATGTATCCTTCTCATGGGATGAGATCCTGAACTTTGATGGAGAAACCGGTCCTTATGTCCAATACACCCATGCCAGGGCATGCAGTGTTATAAGAAAGGCCGGGGAAACTGAAGCTGATAAAAAAGCTTTTAACAGCCAGCTTCTGCAAACGAAGGAAGAGTATCTGCTGTGTAAACTGCTTTATGAATTCCCTGAAAAAATAGAATTGGCTTTATCCCAGTTAGAACCTTCCATTATCACCCGGTATCTGGTAGATCTGGCCCAGGGCTTTAACCGTTTCTACCATGAGCATTCAATTTTGGTGGATAATCAGGAATTGAGAAATGCCCGGCTGGCACTTGTTAGGGCTACAAAAATCACTCTGGCAAACGGCCTTAAACTAATCGGCCTGAAACCGCTTGAGAGAGTATAGTAACAGGAGTAAAAAATGAAGAGGATTGTATTAACCGGCGGCGGAACCGCCGGCCATGTAACACCGAATATAGCGCTAATCCCGGAACTTAAACGTAATGGCTGGGAAATACATTATATTGGGACCAAAGACGGTATCGAACACAGCCTTATTACAGGCCAAAAAGATATCGTATATCATTCAATACAGGCCGGCAAGCTACGCAGGTATCTGGACATAAAGAATTTTACAGATCCGTTCAGGATTGCATATGGAATAGGACAGTCAGTCCAGCTTATACGCGAAATAAAACCGAAGGTTATATTTTCAAAAGGTGGTTTTGTCTCAGTCCCCGTATCTGTTGGAGGATTTTTAAACCGTGTTCCCGTAATAATACACGAATCCGATATTACGCCGGGACTGGCCAACAGGATTTCATCTTTTTTTGCCGAAATAATATGTACCACCTTTCCTGAAACCGTGTCCGAGTTTAAAGAAAACAAAGCGGTGTATACGGGTACTCCTATACGCAGCGAACTGTTTAACGGAAATCCTGACACAGGAAGGAGAATATGCGGATTCAATCACGATAAGCCGGTAATCCTGATAATGGGCGGCAGCACAGGAGCGGTTGCCATTAATAACTGCATCCGCAACATCTTAAAAAAGCTGTTACACCGTTTCCAGATAGTTCATATATGCGGCAGGGGTAATATAGATCAAAGTTTACTGGGTGTCACCGGCTATGCCCAATTCGAATATGTAGATAAGGAGCTTCCCCATATTATTTCGCTGGCAGACATGGTAGTGTCCAGAGCGGGTGCCAATTCAATCCACGAGTTTCTGGCCTTAAAAAAGCCAACACTTCTGATCCCGATACCTTTAACGGCCAGCCGCGGAGATCAGATAATGAACGCCAAGTCCTTTGAACAAAAGGGATACAGCAAGGTTCTGCTGCAGGAGGATATGACGGAAGACACCTTATACCTTGCCATACTGGATCTCTACAGC
>LFTM01000118.1 GCA_001513505.1 Clostridiales bacterium DTU092
CCATTAAAGCCACAGCCCCATACAAAGGCCGTGTTTATCTTTTCCCTGTTTTTTCTGCCGGGTATTTTTACATAGCTGTCTCTGGGTATCGATATCATGTACACTTCATCATTCTCAAAATCTATAGATAAAAGAATGATGGTATCAGTTCTGAATACCCTCATGGTCTCATAACGTTCGGGACTTGCGTCCAGACCAAGAAGGAGAATGTTCAGCCTTTTTTCATCAAACCGGTACTCCTCAATATGCTCCTCTTCCGGAGGTTCTTCAGTATCATCCTCCGGCTGAGGATTAGTATCCTCTTCTGGCTGCTGAGGTTCAAACAATGACTCAGGGTTCATAATCTGATAAATGTTATAAGCACCGTAGACAACGCCCGCTAATACAAACAGTGCTACAATTATCCATATACTTTTCTTTTTCATAAAAGGCCATCCTTTCGCACACCATTCAACAAAAATTATACCATATATTATGCTGTCAATCTTTACATTAGTGTAAAAAAATCTGAGCAAAAATTACTATTTTTTTACCGGACATTAGC
This sequence comes from Clostridiales bacterium DTU092, assembly GCA_001513505.1. Lineage (GTDB taxonomy): Bacteria > Bacillota > Clostridia > Caldicoprobacterales > Caldicoprobacteraceae > DTU074. The sequence goes on from LFTM01000118.1 coordinate 545, forward strand.
AATATATTAACAAACTCCAAGGACAAAATCAATGAAGATTATTTCCCTGCAGCTATCTTTACCATGGCCTGGTGTTGCTCATCAACCAATCCGTCTTTATGACGTACACTGTTTAAAAAATGAATATCGAAATGACCATCAGCCCCGTTACCTTTTATTTTATCGTAATTGATTCCGGGACCATAATCGCCGCTGCGCCAATTTACATATGCCCCGTCAGGTGCTGAATCTACTCCCGCATGTAAAGCAGCGGTAGCAGATGCAGCCAGCTTCCGGCCGTTAACCACTACCAGCACCGGACGACGTGCCCAGTAATTAACACTTCCATTGGACAGTTTGGCATGGGTTTTCCAAATGTTCAGCATGGTGTTGGTATCTTCTTTGGTTAAAGGTTCAACATCAGCATGACCGGAGCCATAGGTCCTGACAACCTTAAAGCTGATTCCGGTATAAAAGTCAATTACCGTCGCCGTTGCATTTATGGGAAACACATACTGTGCTTCCTGCCACCAGTCAAGAAGCTCACCATACTGAGGTCCCGGAGTAGGTTTAACAGGGATCTCCCGTTTGGGAATTTTAATGGTCTGGCCTACATACAATATGTCTGATGTAGAAATGCCGTTTGCATTTGCAATATCGGCAACAGGAACACCATATTGGTTGGACAGCTTCCATAGGGTATCACCCTTGGCAATAATATGGGTGATATAGCTCACCTTAGGAGCATTGGCGGAACCCCCTCCAGTTCCGGGTATCTTTATCTTCTGCCCGGGATAAATGATGGATGAGCTGTTAAGCCCGTTTGCAGCAAAAAGGCTGTCCAAAGATACATTGTAGAGACGGCTGATCTTCCAGAGGGTATCTCCCGGCTTTACGGTGTATACATCAACGATGTTTTGTCCGGACGAAGGCGGAGAACCGGCCAAAATTTTGTTCATGACACCTCCGGTTACAGGTCCTACAATTCCATCCACCGCAAGTCCGTAAGCCTTTTGGAATGCCTTGACAGCTGCCTCGGTTATGGTTCCAAAATATCCTGTAACCTGATGGTATGTAAAAAAGCCCTGATCCTTAAGCAATTGTTGCACTACCGAGACATCTTCCCCTCTCATGCCTATCCTTAAGGTTCTGGTAAGCTGATACGGCGCCGCGGAAACTTCCGGCGCAGCCGCACATAGAAAAGTTAAAGCTATCAAAAACAAGAAAAGCATGCGCAAGATTCTTATCTTCTTCAACAAACTCCCCTCCCCAAACATAAATGATGTGCTGAAAGGATGGCATTTTATCGATTTTAATTATATATTGCTTCCGATAGGCCATCCAGCTGTAAATCATGGTACATGAGGTGGGTTTTTCCACAAAAAAAGGATGGTTAATATACCATCCAAAAAGAGGCTGCCTTTTTAAGACAGCCTCTTTACAGATAACTGTATTATTTTGCAAATATCAGTAACACAAGCTATTCAACACATACCTTGAGGGTATGAATTTCGTACGGCCGGAAATACAGCTGTACATTTTCTCCCTCTGTATCCAGCTTCTCAAGCTCTTCCTCCATCATATTGACCAGATGCACCGACTTAAAGGGGAACAGCAGCCGTATCCTGCCTGATGTACCCGCACCACTGTTCTCATAGAGCCTGATAATGATATCATTGCTGTCTTCGGCTTTTTTCACAGTTTTGACAACAATATTTTCGTCCTCCACCTCCATAAAGGATTTTTTATCATCCATAATCCCGTCATTATCGGGTTCCAGAGGAATCACGCCAGGCGGTATGTTCAATTCGTAACCGGCTTTGTCAACCTCACCCTCTACATGATCGCCGGGATGAGGATACAGGGCATAAGTGAATTCATGAACCCCCTGATCGGCCTGTTCATCGGGATATTTACTGCTGCGCAGCAGGTTCAGATCAATCACATTTTTGTGAACCTTGTACCCGTATTTGCAGTCATTTAAAAGGGCAACACCGTAATCCCTCTGGGAGAGATCCACCCATTTATGGGCACAGATCTCGAACTTGGCCATGTCCCAGCTGGTGTTCCGGTGTACAGGTCTTTTTATACTTCCAAACTGTATATCACAGACAGCCTCGTTTGTCATTACATCAACCTCAAAGGAGGTCCGCAGCATCTTATGAGATTCATGCCAGTCAACCTTTGTAGCAAAATCTATCCTCCGGCTTCCACAGGTCAGTATAACTTCCTGTTCCACCGTTGAAGATCCATAACGGTACACCTGCTTTGCTACGGCTTTCGGGCCGTCTACATGAAAACTTGCCGACTGCAGCTTGAAATACCCGCAGGAGATCTGATCATAGTAAATGGGGAAGTCCCAGGCATCTCCGTTGTCATTGTACACCGCCAGCCTGTTTCCGCAGGAACCTTTTGACAGAACCTCTCTGTTATATTCCTTATCATAAATCGACTCTATGCTGCCATCATCAGCAAACCTGACCCGCAGCTTGTCATTCTCCAGCACATTATGTTCTGCTGCAATATCATGAACCTGACACTTGCTTTCAGAAACGTCCACAACCGTATAGCCCATAGGCGGGATATTAACCTTTACCCATTGTCCATCAACCAAAAGCCATTCGTCTCTGGCCCATGAAAGGGAATTGGTTACAACGACGGGCTGCTCCATATCCCCGGTATCGATCTTGTTTACCCATGAGCGATAAGCTTTCCGTTTCAGTGCCAGGATTTTATCCATCATTATTTGATACCTGGCAAGGGATTCATCATATACCCGTTTTATGGAAGAACCGGGCAATATGTCATGGAACTGATAAAGAAGCAGTTCCTTCCAGAGTCTTTCCAGATCCTCCTGAGGATAGGAATGACCGCTAATCAGCCAACCAAGAACACAGGCCAGCTCAAGCTCACGAAGTTCAAACTCTATCTTTCTGTTATAGCGTTTACTTCTGGCCTGGCTGGTATAGGTGCCCCGGTGTTTCTCCAGATACAGTTCTCCGACCCAGGTCTTATATCTGTCCCTATTTTTTTCGAGACGCTGGAAAAACCTATAGGCAGGCTCCTGCACAACCGGTGCCAGACCATCCAGATTCTTTTCGCGCTTTAACCTTTCCAGATGTTCCTCTCCCGGTCCGCCTCCACCGTCACCTATGCCAAATAACATGAGACACCGGTCCGAAACACCCTTATCCAGATATTCCTTTTCAGCCTTTACAATTGCCCTGGGTGCCGCCGAACTGTTATAGGTACCCTCAGGTGGCATATGTACCAGTACGGTGCTGCCGTCTATACCCTGCCACAGGAATGTGTGGTGAGGATGCTGGTTATATTCATTCCACGACAGTTTTATGGTCATAAAATAGTCAATGCCGGATTTTTTCATAATCTGCGGCAATGAGGCAGTATACCCAAAGACATCAGGCAGCCAGAGAATCTTCATGTCCTGCCCGAATTCGCTTCTGAAAAAACGTTTACCATACAATATTTGTCGGACAAGGGATTCCCCTCCGGTGATGTTTGTGTCTGCCTCTACCCACATCCCTCCCTGGGGTTCCCAGCGTCCGCTGTGTACCTTTTCTTTTATTCTCTCATACAGGGCAGGATAGTGGTCCTTAATCCACTGATACAGCTGAGGCTGACTGGCACCAAATACGTAATCCGGATAACGTTCCATAAGGGCAAGAACGGTTGAAAAAGTGCGGGCACCCTTACGAATAGTTTCACGGATAGGCCACAACCATGCCAGATCTATATGGGCATGACCTATAGCGCTGACGGTCAGAGATGGGCTGCCTCCTTTTTTGGCAAGTTCAGGAGCAAGAATGTCCCTCGCCCTTTTGGCTTCCTTCTCAGTAAAATCACGAAGTTCTTTACTGGCTTCCATCAAAGCCGCTGCAATGCTGTGATGCCGCGCCTTGTCCCCGGGGATGTACTGTAAAAGCTCATAAAGCACTTCAAAGTCATAGTAAAGATCTTTCATCGTTTTATTGCATACAGCTATATAGGCTTCCTTTAAAACACCATTATTCTTAAATTCGCCAAACAGGTCATTACACGCTCCGTCTGCCCAGAGATCTATCACCTCTCCGCCCCGGGCGTGTTCAAAAAGAGGTACAACCCTTTTCCCTGGAAATCCCAGTGAATAGTCAAAGGTTGATGCAACGGTCGTTAACCCCAGAACCGGACATCCGTCGCCGTCTACAACACACGCCTCTCCGCTAATATCTATCAGGAGCACTACATTATTCCCGGCAGCCGATGCCGGTACCGTACCAGTAAAATGGAACCATCCGCAATCCCACAGATCGCCCCACTTCTCACCAATGGATAGTTCCTTCCTTGATCCCGACATGCGTTGTTCAAACGGCACGGGTTCCGGAGTCACCCAGACGGTCGTTTTCAGTTCATCAACCACGTTGTATATGGATTTTTCAATCCTTTTTAGTACCTGCTCCAGCGTCTTATTGATATCTTCATTGTAGAAGTAAGGCAACGGTTATCCCTCCCATGGTATTTTCATACTTAACAGCTCTAAATATGCAATAAAAAAATCTTCCTTGTTTGTACCGGCGCCAAAAAGCCTTATATAAAATCAATGCTGCCTGAAAGTCACGACAGCATTGATCTGAATCTGTATCTGAAAATTATCAGCCGTATGCTATCCAGCGGTCTACAACCTGCTGTCTGTATTCTTTGGACAGCGATTTGAAGAAAGCACTGTATCCCGTTACCCTTACCACAAGATCGGGATACTTGTCTGGATTCTCGTGGGCTTCCAGTATTTTTTCCTTTGAAACTACGTTTATATTTATCAGGGTTCCGCCCATTTCGTTGTGAGCTTTGATAAACGCCTTTATGATATCTTTGCCTCCCATTTCCTTTGCCAACTTACTGTCCATATACTNNATATCTGTAAGGGTGTGGAGTTGCCGTAACCAGACTGAACCCCCGCAACCGCATTGGCTTTGGCTGTAGGAGCAGTACCACCGCCCGGGAGAAAACCCGGATCCGGATCAGCACTGTGGGAGATTGGATCCCCGGCGTACCTTCCATTGGGTGTAGCAGGCAGATTCTTTCCGTGGATGAAAACGTCTCCATGGGAGAAAATACCCGGGAGCACACGGAAACCAGCCTTTGTGGGTGTACCTATCATCAGGTCTGTATACATATCCGCAATGAGCTTTGCATAATAGTCAGCTCTGGAATTACCCGAACCGTACTTAGGTATACTCTTAAACATCAACCGGATATGTTCTGCACCTTCCCAATTGTTTTTAAGTATGGTCTGCAGCTCTTCCCAGGTCAGTTTTTTCTCCTCTACTACAAACTTCTCTATAACAGCCAGTGAATCGGCTACGGTAGCCAGTGCAGTTGCATCGCATGCAAAATTATAAATATCCACGCCACCATTTGACATGTCTACTCCCCGCTCTATCGGACCATAGGCGAACAGGTTAGCAACTATCTCAGGTTTGTTCAGGTGCTTATACTTAACATGCCAGTCCACACCATCCTTGATGATGTTAACCGCTGTCTCCACATGGGCTTTATACCTGCGCATCAGGTTCTCCATGCTGTTTTCTTCATCCGACTCGATCATCTCATCCAGTGCCAACAACAGCGGTTTTGCCAGACAGATCCGGGTCACGTCCTGCAAACAGTACTCTATACCGGGAAGCGCTGTCCAGTTGCATCCAACTTTAGCTCTCATACGAGCAAGTGGAAGAGGGAATCCGTTGCGGGCATACCCCTTATCCAAGCCACCGGAGCATGAAAAGGACACACCAGTACCATCCTCAAACAGATACTCTATAGCCTTGTCAAAGAGTTCTTCGTTTGTATTCTCGTGTACCCGCAGAGCAACATTAGCTGGAATCTTCAACCTGTGCATGGCTTCCAGAACCATAAACGATATGGGATTGGACGCATCACTTCCGTCGGCAAAATTTTGACCGCCAATCTGCCAGTAGTGGGTATCATTGTAGAACATGCTTGCCAAATACCATATTACTTCCTCGTCATCCTTGATTATACCTTTGGCTTTATCTGCTTCATAATATGGATACAGCAGTTTGTCAATCTCCTGTCCGGCTCCGCCGTTAAAGTACATACGATCTACGCATTGAAACCAACATATAAACTGCATAGCTTCCCTCAACGTCCGGGGAGGATTATCTATCAGCCACTCGTTTATATCGGCAATCTCCAGCAGGTTTTTCTTTACAAACTCATCGTCAGTCTTGCTTGCCTCCTGGCGGGCATAGTCAACATGTCTTTTAATCCAGCGCTGTATGGCCTCCACAAAACGTTCTTCCCCGTCGTAGAAAGTTGTGTCTTCCGGATTATTATATTTCCTGTAGAATCTTATTTTCTCCAGCAGGCCTCCCCAGCCAAGCTCAAATCCGATTCTAAGATCAGGACCACAGTGGTTCATGCCGTATAAACCCCGGGTTGTTATGTTATATTTTTCGAATAAAGGTTCCTGTTCCTTAAATATGTGCTGGGGTTTCCACGGTCCACCCATCCCGGGTACATTCCCTGCCCAGGCCCCTGCAAATGCACTCATGGGATGAATATAAACCGGATGAGCATCCAGATAGTTGGAAAAAGTCCTGGAAACTGCGTCCATGCCGTTCACCCGTCCGGATTCCGGATCCGTTACTATCTCAAATTCAATGGGTTCGTCAAAAGGGATCCAGCCATGATCATCAAAATCGTACGACCCAAGTCTTTGAAGCTTGATATCGTTGAATTTAAGCTTGGTCTCGTGCAGTGATTTAATTCTCTCAGAATAACTCGGTATGCTCATATTTTTAATCCCCCTTTATTTGTACTGATGTGCTATAAAAGCTGTCGTTAAACAGCGTTTATTCTTGCAACTGTCAATATATTGGAGCCAAATATCTGCCACCATCATTTACTTCTGTAACTTAATTACACCGGTACATATTCACTGGCCAGGCTTGTAAACATGGACATGGTATCGGGATCGGGAGTGTAATACGTGTTCTCGTATTCCTTACCCAGCGTATCATATTTGACCTTTCCAAGACTATGATATGGAAGAAGGACATACTGTTTGAGATTCTTCATGTGCTGTAAAAATCTTGCTATTGACAGAATCTCTTCGGAAGTATCGTTTACCGAACCTACAACGGGTGTTCTTACTATAATGGGTATACCTTCGTTATCGAGCTTTTTAAGATTATTGAGTATGGTATCTCTGTCGCCGTGAATATGCATGTCGTATATACTCTGACTGTAAGCTTTTATATCATACATGATCAAATCTATATATGGCAACAGGACCTTCAGCCTGTTGTAGTCATAATTTCCTGCCGTCTGAATTGCAGCGTGTAAGTTATGGTGCTTAATACACTTTAAAAGTTCCAGACAAAACTCGGTCTGCAGCACCGGCTCGCCCCCGGACAGGGTTACTCCCCCTCCGGATTTTTCATAGTACACAACATCAGCCAGTACCTGTTCCATCACCTCATCAACGGTCATTGATTTTCCGCTCAAAACCAGAGCGTCTACATAGCAGTTCTGAGTACAAATCCCGCATGCAGTACAGTGTGTCCTGTCAAACACATGCCTGCCGTCTACAATGGAATGACATTTCTGCGGACAGCTTACAACACAGTTGCCGCAGTAAACACAGCGATCGGGATAATACTGAATCTGGCTCTGCTTAACAAAGGATTCGGGATTATGACACCACCCGCATCTATTGCTGCATCCTTTGAAAAATACCGTTGTCCTTATCCCCGGCCCGTCATGAACCGCAAAGCGCTGTATGTCGAATATCTGACCGGTTATTTTCTTTTTACATCCCTCACCTGCCTGATTGGTGTTACATATATTACGCATATTGCTGCCCCCTATATATAATCATTTACATTTTCCTGATATAGCAGAATCCATCTATACTCAAAGGACCATCTAATCTCCGAATATGCTCTTTTCAAGGTTCTTAGTATCCATAACTTATTGTCATTAACCCTTTATACCTACAGAAGCAATCCCCTGAATAATATACTTCTGCAGGAACAGGAATATCAGAAAAGGCGGAATAATTGCGACAGTAGCCGTTGCAAACAGCTTTGGATAATCCCTGTCTCCGAAGGCCTGTAATTGTGCCGTAAGCATACCTACATATGCGGGTAACGTTGAATCCTGTATTTTGTTTATATAAATAAAGGGAGTCATCCAGTCGTTCCAGGTGGATAGCGCTGTATTAACGGCAATAACCGCAATCATAGGTTTTTGTATTGGAATCAGTATCCTGAAAATCATTCTGAAGAAGCCACATCCGTCGATCTCTGCAGCCTCTTCAAGATCCCTGGGTATAGAACGCATTGACTGGATAAACAGGAATACCCATAAAAGATTATTCCAGCCAAAGGGTAAATACAACATCAGTATATTATTTATTAACCCCCTGCCTCCTATTCCCATCCAGTTGTTCCCACCGGCAAAGGGAATTTTGGAAACCATAACGAAGGATGGGATCAGGGTCAATACACTTGGTACAAGCTGTGAACAGATTATTACCGCAAAAAAGAACTTTTTGCCTTTGAATTCGTATCTTGCCATAACATAACCTACAAGTACGGCCATTAAACATACGTTGACAGTGTACCAGGCAGTTCTAAAAACCGTATTTATCAAAGGACGGATTCCGTTAGGAGTAAAGATATAAAGGAAGTTGGATAAAACAATCCTTTTTGGCATGGGCAACAGAGAGCCCAGATGACCAAAATCGTCCTTATGGTTAAGTCCGGCCAGAGCAGAATATATAAACGGATACAGCATAATAATTGCCACAACACTCATTATGAGCAGCCATATCGTCATTATAATTCTCGACCTAGTTTTGCCCATCAATCTTCACTCCTTACTATAAATCTAAAATACATCAGCGCGAATATAATGGTGACTATCCCAAGTACGATAGACTGTGCTCCGGCCATACCCAGGTTAAAACTCTGAATACCGTCACGGTATATACGATACATGAGAACATCCGTCTTTCCATACGGATTTCCTCTTGATATGAACATTACTACGTCAAACATCTGCATTACATTAATCACACCGGTAAGAATTATATATCCGGCGATGTATTTCAATCCAGGAATTGTTATATAGCGTATTTCCTGCCATCTTTTAGCACCATCTACTCTTGCAGCTTCATATAAACTTGGATTTATTGATTGTAATCCACCTAACCATATTATGGCGGCCGGTCCGATGCTGCGCCATACGAAATATACCACAATCCAAAATACCATCCAGAATTGAGAATAATTCCATACAATCGGCTGAACACCAATAGCTTCTAAAAACTTATTAAGTCCCCCATCAACCGGACTAAGCAAAGCAACAACTACAGCAGTTGTGGTAGAGACAGCAGCAACAGACGGTACATAAACAGTTGTTCTGAAAAACCCCCTGATACGGAAGTTTACATTCAAAGCCAATCCCAACAAGAAAGAGAGAACTGTGTTAAAGAAAAGACAGATCATTCCTATCCATATCTGTCTCCATAGAAGTATAAGATATTCATTAGTTGCAAAAAAAGTCCTGAAGTTTTCCAAACCAACCCACTTTGGTAAACCGCTGAGGCCGTCGAATTCCGTAAAGCCTAGAAAAAAGCCAATTAACAAAGGCAGTAAGCTCCAAAAAGCAATATAGATATAGTATGGAAGTATTATCATATATGCGCGTCTGGCTTCCCTCTGGGCACGTGTCAGACCTCTCTTTTTGATTCCGGCCGGGAGTTGTAAGGTTTTTTCCATCTACTCTCCTTCCCTTCTGCAGTTCTTATTTATTATACATATATGTCTTTATTATAATTTATAATTATCTGTTTGTGAACTGCCATAAACTAAACAGATTAGTATCGCAGTTAATTAAAGTTAAGCGTGGTAAGCAGATTCTTACCACGCTTAACATCATGTTATTTCAGAAGACCTTCAATCTCTTTCTGAGCCTCAGCGCAGATCTGATCGATTGGATCATTGGTCATAGTAACGCGGGCAAGAACTTTTGTATTGATGATCTCCCAAATCTGAGCATCGTTCTTATCAAAGGTGGTTAAACCTGTATATGTTCCCTCACGGAATGCTTCCATTGCGACCTTAAGTGTGGGATTGTCTGCATAAAGGCTTTCATTATCGATGATTGATTTCAGAGGTACACATACAGTTTCCTCCAACCATATCTTCAGATTCTCTTCCTTGAGCTGAGCTCTGATAAGATTAAATGCATCTTCCTTGTTCTTGGCATCCTTGGGAACGCCCACATAAACAGCCCCTACCATACAGTTGCCTATCTGACCACCTTCAGGTAAAGGCAGCGGAGCTACGCCCCAGTCCATGTTATTACGTTCAGCACCAGCAGCCTGCCAGGAACCGTTAACTGCAAAGGCAATATTCTGTGTCTTTTCAAAAGCTTCCCACAATGGACCCTCGTCGGCATTGTTGCCAAGCCCGGCCGGGAAATAAGCGTTCATTTCACGTATAAACTCCAGAGTTTCTATAACCTTGGGATCTGTCAAATTGATTTCGCTTCCTCCACCGAAATCGGTACCTTTTTGACGGAAGAAAGGTGTAGCACGCAGTGAACCTCCGAAGTGGGGGAATGTTGGAATACCGCCGCCCCATACTTCGCCGTTGCCCTTTTCAGTGACTGTTCTGGCTGCGTTTTGCCAATCTTCCCAGGTTTTTATTTCTGCTTCAGGATCCAAACCGGCATCTGCCAACAGCTTCTTGTTGTAGAAGAGCATGAATATAGAAGCTTTATGTGCTACTGCCATGGGAACCCCGTTCTTGTCCTTAATTAAAAATGAAGGGTTAACCGCATCAACTATATCCTGGGGTAATGGCTCAAGTATACCGCTGTTAGCATAAGTAGGCATAAAGGTTTCTCCGGCCACAACACTGGGAGGATCTCCGGCAGTTATAGCTGCACGCTGTTTCTGATCCAATGTTTCTGCCCAGCCCCAATCCAGATACTCTACTTCATAGTTGGGATACTCCTCCTCAATGGTCTTGCGAACGGCAATATAATATTCATCGTGAGGAGTTAACCCCTCTTCTTTTGCTTCTGCCGCTGCAATCTGATCATCGTTATAACCCAGCTGGGTTCCGGATAGTTTGATTTTCTCCCCGCCTGCATCGTCAGTCTTGTCTTTTTGATCACTGGTTGATGCTCCGTTGTCACCACTTGGAGTACCTTCATCACTCGGGGTATCAGGGCCGCCGCATGCCGCCAACGACAAAAGCAGCATTAACACAAGAACAATGGAAACAAGTTTTTTCATTCTCTTTACCCCTCCTAATTTATAATATTGATCATTTTTGTAAAACCCTAACAACTTAAATTTAGGATTTTACTTTTATATCAGCACAAACTTCCTTCCTTATGACAGATCTTTTGCATCATCCAATCAATATATACTACCGTGATTATAAAGAAAGGAAGTTGTGCATGATTAAACAATATTATCTCGTAAGCTATATTTATTTTTTCGTCTCGCCGGGAATAAATAGTCTGATCCTGGGTAATTCTGTTTCCGTGCTGACCCCCTGCTCATCAATTTGCACTTTTATGAAATGCCTTCAGTTGCTTTACTTCATTTGAAGTTTTTGTAAAGGTATTCTATTTGATATAATCAATCTGCATTTCAAACTTCAATTGACAGGTTAAATATATCATATGAGTTTTTTGATGTCAATAGGTTTTTTTGTCATTTATTGATATATTCTTTTGTTTGGAGATGAGTTGATGGAATATGATCAATTAATCAGATATTTATAATAATATTTTACACGGTCCAACCGATTCCCTGATAATCAGTTTAACAGGTACAATGGTTTTTATCTGCTTCCTCTCTTTATTCTCAATCATTTCAATGACTGTGTCAGCTGCAGCCCTGCCAATTTCATAGAAATTCTGTTCAACAGTTGTCAGCATTATACCTACCTGTTCCAATATATCCAAATTATCAAAACCAACAATAGATATATCCTGAGGAATCTTTATCCCCATATCAAGCAAAGTGTTTTGGACCCAGACAGCTATATAATCGTTTTCAGCAATAATAGCTGTGACACCTTTTTCTAACAATCTTTCCAAAACCGGCTTTAGGAAATCCATTCTGCTATATTTCTGGACGATATATTTCTTTTGATCCCTTAAACCGAATACGGTATAATCGGGATCAACTTTTAGCCCATGGTCCACCATTGCTGTACAATAACCAAAGAAGCGCTGGCGTACCGTACTGATGGATTCTATGGCAGAAAAAGCTAAATAGGCAATTTTTTTATGCCCTAACTCCACCAGATGTGAAACCGCTTCATATGTTCCGTTAAAATTATCACTTATGACATAGCTTATAGGCATGGATTCATAATGTTTGTCAATAGTAACTATCGGATACCCTGTAATGTGCATTGTATAAAGAAGATCAAAATGGGATCTGGATATAGGGTAGTAAATCAGCCCGCTTATCCCATCCTTGGGTATGCTCAGCAGTAAATCCCTCTCGTGTTTTTCATCTTCGGTCATATGGATGGTAAGGTAATAACCCTTTTTATTGACTGCATCGGTTGCACCTTGAACATAATCCATATTCCTCCCCCGCATACTTGTGGAAGGAATAATTATGGAGATAACATTCTTTGCACCCGGTTGATTGGGTTTTTTCTGAAACAGATCCAATACAAAGCTTCCCTGTCCCCTTTTTCGGTATATCAGTCCTTCCCTTTCCAGCTCTTCCAATGCTCTCTTGGTTGTAATTCTGCTTACCCCAAATATCTCGGCCATCTCCATCTCGGTAGGCAGCTGGTCTCCGGGCATCAGCTCACGGTTAACTATCTTATCCCTGTAGTGCTCGAAAATCTGTTCGTATAAAGGTTTCTTTCTCTCGTCAGGCATCCGGGTCCTCCTTCCCGAATATATCCGAATTGGTTACTGCCCAACATCACCAATAATCCGCTTACAAATGCAGTTTATTGTGCTGTTTAGCAGGTTAAATCATATAATCACAGCGGGAACATTTGATATATCAAATTGCTAATTATAATATGTAAAAGTATACCATTGATTTATGGATATGTCAACTAAATTGCAAATAACAACTTATATGGTTTTTTTTGGGGTTATATAACAATAATAAGCCAAATGAAAAAAGGGCTTAAAGCCCTTTTGCACACGCTTCAGCCCTATATATAGTTTAAACCATTAGGCCACGGCAGTGGAATTGGAAAAACCCTATCCCACGGCTCACCACAGGAAAGCCGGTCAACATCAGCAAATAAAAACCTTGTCAAAGTTTCCAGATCATCATG
>LFTM01000295.1 GCA_001513505.1 Clostridiales bacterium DTU092
ACGGCTTACTTTCGGGCCAAATAAGGCCTGCTTGGTTAAGCCGCTTCCGCTCCACCCATAAACCGCCCCCACCTATAGAGGTGGCAACTTCGTGTTCAGACAGCTTCCACTGCCGGATTCCACGCTGAAAGGGCAGCCCCGGCTTAAATGCATGCTTTTTACAAAGCAGTGCACAGCTTCACCGCCGCTTGGCAGCAACATCACCGCGTGTTTTTGATACGGGTGATTTTTCCGCTGTTTGAGCTGAAAAATGGGTGGATATTTCGGAGAGATTCAACCCATTATTGCACGGCGTCTTTCAAAGCTTTACCGGCTTTGAATACAGGAGCTTTGGAAGCAGGTATAATGATCTCCTCTCTTGTCTGAGGATTTCTGCCCTTCCTTTCAGCCCTGTCGCGTACCTCAAAGGTACCGAAACCTACCAGCTGTACTTTTTCATTCCTTGCTAAAGCTTCGGTTATTACTGAAACTATGGCATTTACAGCTTTCTCAGCATCTTTTTTTGTCAATTCTGATTTCTCTGCTACTGCAGCTATCAATTCAGCTTTATTCATAAATGAACCCTCCTTGAAATGAATTCTTATAGCATATTCGCTATATTTCTTTAAATTCCTCCTTTTTTCCAAATATTTTTTTAAATTTTTACAAAAATTTTTTCAATTTTTGGGATAGAGGAATCTCGATAATATCTTTACCATATTTTTCATCAATTATACATTATTTTCGTTGTTAAATAGCGCTTTTGCCTGATCCCACAGCTTATCCATCTCTTCAAGAGTCATTTCCTCAAGAGGACGATGT
>LFTM01000325.1 GCA_001513505.1 Clostridiales bacterium DTU092
GCAATCAATACACTGCTAAACAAAGCAGACGTCAAATCCCGTTATCTTCCGTTTCTGCCAGTGAAATATAAGAAGAATATGGATTTTGTGATGATTAACGGAGACAATGTCAATAATAAGGTTAAAATACTATTGGCATAAAAATTTTAATGGGTTATACTAGAGTTAGAAGCTGACAATTAATTACCTTTGCTGTAAAGTCCGAATTTGCCTATTATTTAGTTTGTTAATACTAAGCTAATTTCATATCAACTGAATGACTGTTTATTACAAAAGAGAACCTAATAATATTCAGATTTGAACAGATCCCAATCAATATTTGGTAAGAGGAGTGATCTATATGCAAAAGATAGGGTTTATTGGACTTGGGATTATGGGCAAGCCTATGGCAAAAAATCTTTTGAAAGCAGGTTATCAGCTGGTTGTTTATGATATTAACAAACAACCGGTGAGAGAACTGGTAGATGCAGGAGCAGAAGAAGGGCTATCATCTAAAGATGTGGCCGAGAGGACGGATATTATTATTACCATGCTGCCCAACTCACCTCACGTAAAGGAAGTAATTTTGGGAGAGAATGGTGTGCTGGAGGGAGCAAGACAGGGTCAGATCATCATTGATATGAGTTCTATAGCCCCGCTGGTATCCAGGGAAATCGCAGCAAAAGCGAAGGAAAAGGGTGTGGAGATGCTGGATGCGCCGGTAAGCGGCGGCGAGCCAAAAGCCATTGACGGTACATTGTCAATAATGGCAGGGGGTTCCCGGGAAGTTTTCGATAAGGTGAAGGACATACTGTTGTGCATGGGTTCATCTGCAGTATTGGTGGGGGATATAGGCAGCGGTAACATAACAAAACTGGCCAATCAAATTATTGTGGCGCTAAATATAGCAGCTATGTCTGAGGCGTTAGTCCTGGCAACAAAGGCCGGTGTGGATCCTGAAAAAGTATATCAGGCCATTCGTGGTGGTTTAGCCGGTAGTACTGTATTGGATGCAAAGGCACCTATGGTATTGCAGAGAAATTTCAAACCCGGATTTAGAATCGAGCTTCACATTAAAGATCTGATGAATGCTTTGGACACAGCCCACGAGGTCGGAGTCCCTACATTTCTAACAAGTCAGGTAATGGAGATTATGCAGGCTTTGAAGGTTGACGGAAAGGAAAAGGATGACCATTGCGGTATTATACAATTCTATGAAAAACTGGCTGGTGTGGAGGTAAAGAATTAGAAAGGAGTGTTTTTTGTGGTTTTTTTCAACGGGATAGACAGGATTCCTTACGAAGGCCCTGAGTCAAAAAATCTTCTTGCCTTTAAACATTATAACCCGTCTGAGGTTGTCATGGGTAAAACAATGGAAGAACACCTAAGATTTGCGGTGGCGTATTGGCATACCTTTACAGGAGATGGTTCTGATCCATTTGGCGATAAAAACATGATCAGACCATGGGATAAGTATAAAGGTATGGATTTAGCCAAAGCCAGAGTAGAGGCTGCATTTGAGTTTTTTGAAAAGCTGGGTGTTCCATATTTCTGCTTTCACGACAGGGATATTGCTCCTGAGGGCGATAATTTAATTGAGACCAACCAAAATCTTGATAAGATAGTAGCTATGATCAAGGACTATATGAGAAGCAGCAAGGTCAAATTGTTGTGGAATACCTCAAATCTGTTCACAAATCCACGGTATGTGCATGGAGCAGCCACTTCCTGTAATGCTGATGTATTTGCTTACGCAGCTGCACAGGTAAAAAAGAGTCTTGAGATTGCCGTTGAGTTAGATGCTGAGAACTACGTATTTTGGGGTGGCAGAGAAGGATACGAGACGCTTCTCAATACTGACATGAAGTTTGAGCTGGATAATTTAGCCAGATTCCTACATATGGCTGTTGATTATGCAAAAGAAATCGGGTTTAAAGGACAGTTTTTGATTGAGCCAAAACCGAAAGAGCCGACAAAACATCAGTATGATTTTGATGCTGCAACTACTATTGCATTTTTACAGACATACGGATTAAAAGAGCATTTCAAACTCAATATAGAAGCCAACCATGCCACATTAGCCGGGCATACTTTCCAGCATGAGCTGAGGGTTGCAAGCATTCATGGAATGCTGGGTTCCATCGATGCCAACCAGGGTGATTTGCTGCTAGGATGGGATACCGATGAGTTCCCCACAGATTTGTATTTTACTACTTTGGCGATGTATGAAATTCTGAAGGCAGGAGGCTTTACAACCGGAGGAATTAACTTTGATGCCAAAGTCAGAAGAGGTTCCTTCGAACCCGAAGACCTGTTCTATGCCCATATTATTGGTATGGATTCCTATGCCAAAGGATTGAAGGTTGCTGCCCGGTTGATTGAAGACAGGGTAATAGATGATATTATTGAAGAGCGTTACAGCAGTTATAAGAATGGAATTGGCCTGGATATCGTAACCGGGAAAGCCAATTTCCATACACTGGAAGAGTACGCATTGCAAAATCCGATTATAAAGAATACTTCCGGCAGACAGGAAATAATCAGAGCATTGATAAACCAATACCTGTTTGGTTAATGATTGGTGATTAATCGGGTCCTGGGTTTGAGCCAGCAAAATGTAATCAGCTTTTCGGGCGGTTGTCTTGATTAAATGCAGTCAAGATAACCGCCCTGTAATTTTTATTGAGAAAATCTTTCTGAACTATAGATTATAACAGTGGTTGAGGGGGCCCCGTCCTCTACCAATATTAAGACCTGCTTTTATTGCACCTGTTATATATTCTTTTGCGTTTTTTACACTTTCTAAAGTGGTAAGACCCAGGGCAAGGTTGCAGGCGATGGCAGAGGATAGGGTACAGCCCGTACCATGTGTATTAGGGTTATAAATCTTCGGGGATTTAAGCCAGAAAACCTTTCCGTCTGTAAAAAGTAAATCATCTGCACTGTCCTCAAGATGGCCGCCCTTTATAAGCACGCTGCCTGTGGTTAATTTTGAAAGTTTTTCGGCAGCCTTTTGCATATCAGACCTATCATTTATCGAAAATCCTACCAGGGTTTCAGCTTCAGGAATATTAGGTGTTATTACTGTAGCAAGGGAAAACAGAGATTAAGTCTATATAATGGTGTAAAAAGAAAAATAAGTTGAGCCAAAGCTCATGCCTCG
>LFTM01000313.1 GCA_001513505.1 Clostridiales bacterium DTU092
TGGAAGAACCGAACCAAGGACTGGGGTTATATAATGTTAAGTCCCTTATCGAATCCCTTAACGGAAGGATGTTAATCAATAGCCGTACAGATGAAGGGACGGTAATTGATATATCTATACCACTTTACAGCTATGACTTAAGAAAGGGAGATGTTGCTTATGAAGGTCATGATTGTTGATGATCATCCCCTTGTCAGACAAGGACTGGCCGCAGTACTTTCATTGGATCCATCAATAGTTCTGGTTGCTGAAGCGGGGTGCAAAGATGAAGCTCTGAAATACTTAAAAGATTTAAAAACCGACATTGCCTTGATAGATATAAGGTTAAAGGATGGAGACGGCTTTGAAATTATTACAGAAGCCAAAAACAGGAATATTAACTGCAAGTTCATTATACTTACATCTTCAGTGGATCATGATGACTTCGAACGCGCAGTTGAGATGGAGGTCGATGGATATATCATAAAGGAAGCTTTTCCGGAAGAAGTATTGACAGCCTTACGTGTAGTATACCAGGGTAGAAAGTACTATGATCCTTACATGATGGAGCTGGCTCTGGTAAAAGATCGGGATATGGGTTTAATTGAAAAGCTTACACCAAGGGAAAAAGAAGTGCTGTCCGCTATCGGACGGGGAATGAGCAACCATGATATAGCCAAAACCCTTTTCATCACTGAATACACTGTTAAAAAGCATGTAAGCCGTGTACTGGATAAGCTGAATTTAAAGGATCGAACTCAAGCCGCCATATATGCTCACAAAAGAAGGATGATATAAACTCATCCTTTTTTAAAATCCTTTATTATCCGGCCAGCAATAGTCTTTTTTTGATCCGCCTAAACCTTCGGCGTATTTCTTTGGCCATGTTTCTTCGAAGTCTCCTTTCAAAAATCGGATAAAGCATGAATGGCAGCGCCGGGATAAGCGAAACAATAACCAGGGCTAGCCAGAAGCTGATCTCTGCAAGCCTGAATATTACACCGGAAGGCAATAACGGGAGGAACATCCCAATACGAATTTCAGACTTATATTCACCGGCTGCAACAGCATTAACTGTCATGGTGGCGTTTACCTGCTCGCCCGGTTTTAAGCTGATTTTATTATGACTAAACGTAATCTGAGGATCCCGAGTTGTTATCGTTGCTACAATCGGGAAAAAACCTTTGTTCTCCAGCTCCGTTAAAGGCTGTTCTATTGTATCTCCAACTTTTAGCACACCGATACTGCTTCCCATAATCACACCTCTGTTTGCATCGGAAACCTCATAAACAAGATTGACATGCTCGCTTATACCGAGTATGGATGTGCCTATCATGATGAAAACTATCAATCCGCCTAAGAAATACATAAGGAACAGCTCATATTTTTCATTCTTTTCTTTCCTTTTTTTCCTCACGTCATGTATTTCACCGATCACTATAATAACCGCAAGTATGACGATAATGACGGGAAGCATATATGAATTCTCTCTGAAATTCTCCAGCCACAACGCGAGATAGCCAAGGAGAGGAAGTTTGAAAGGATGTCCCTTTACGGTGATAACGCAGCCTTCAATCCACTCTCTTTTGATTGGTTCTGCATCACCTGTATCCTGGTCAGTATATTTATTTGCATCTCCTTTTGTAATATAACCCCCAGCCACACTTCGGCTAACTA
>LFTM01000255.1 GCA_001513505.1 Clostridiales bacterium DTU092
CGGGAGCATATCCGCCATAAACTATTCAACCAAGCTGCTGGATTTTGTGTACGGTATATGCCTGGGAGCCGTCATAATGGTAATATATCCTACATTTGCCGGGACATCTGTCAGCGAAGATTATGACAGTCTGGCTCATACGACGTATGACACCATAATAGGTGTGACTCAGATGATACTGCCGGTAATAGCTGTTACTGTAATGCTTAGGGAGGATATAGTGAGGCTGATATTTAAAAGAGGTACCTTTGAAAAGAGTTATACAACTCTTACTGCGTATGCCCTGTTATATTACGCGCCGGGGCTGTGGGCAACTGGAATCCGGGAAGTAATTAACAGGGTATTTTATTCACTGGGAGACAGCGGTACCCCTATGAAGGTCAGTATAGGCGCTGTGGGGGTAAATATAGCACTTAGTGTTTTGCTGGTAAGGAACATGGAGATCGGAGGCCTGGGGCTTGCTGCATCGCTGTCGGGTACTATGGCGGTTTTGATACTGCTGTACCTTATTGGAAAAAGAATGGACGGTTTAAACTTAAAGGGAATGGTAAGGGACGGACTCAAGATTTCGGTTGCTGTGCTTTTTATGCTGTATGTGATGTCCGTATATAGAAACTGGGTACGCCCGTACAACTCTAATATAGCTTTTGCATCCAGTGCAGGGATTGGCCTGGTTATCTATGCAGGAATATCATGGATTTTTGGTATCGGGCTGTTCCGCAGGTTTAAATTATCCGGCAGATATAGTGATATAACGGATATAGAGACATCAAAGATTGGCAGGTATGTTCCGGTCAGCGTAATTATACCATGCTATATGTGTGACAACACTGTTGCACGGGCTGTAAGTTCGGTGTGGAACCAGACCTGGCGGCCAGGAGAAGTAATCCTGGTGGGGGATTACAGTTCCGGTGGAAGTGCTGTAAGAAAATCGATTAAACAACTTGTGCGTCTGTATCCCAGAAGATGGATAAAGGTGGTAAATTTAAAAGAGGGCTGTGGTCGGGTTAACGGAAGAAATGCGGGATGGAAATTTGCTACACGGGAGTATGTAGCATTTTTGGATCCTGATGATGCATGGCATCCTCAAAAGGTGGAAGTGCAGCTAAAACTTATGCTGAAAAACCTTCATGTAAGTATAAGCGGACATAAGTATGGACTGGTCAAAGGAAGCATTAATAAAACTTATACTTTATATACTCAGGAGTATTTTAAAAAGATAAAGGTCACCCATATAAAGAATATCAAGAAGCTGCTTTACAATCCGCTGCCCGTTTCTTCGGTTATGATAAGGAGAAATGACATAAGCGATGGATTGTACAAAAAAAAGCTTGATTCAGAGGATTATTTTCAATGGCTGGGCACAGTGCTGTCAGTACACAAGGCAATGAAGATCAACATGCCTCTTTGTTATATTTATCAAGACAATGGGAGGGGTGGACCGTGCCGGAAACTTTGGGCCATGTATAAGGAACAGCTTGAAATATATAAAGCATTACATGAAAAAGAATTGATAAATCCTCTATCGCTGGAATTTATTAAAGTGCTGTCATATATAAAATTCATTGGGAATTATTTTTTTATTCTACTGTTGACTAACCTTTGAATTGCAGATAGTCCAAAATCCGCTAGTGTAAAATTACTCTGGGAAAAAACAAACAAATAAAA
>LFTM01000029.1 GCA_001513505.1 Clostridiales bacterium DTU092
ACTGGCAGAGTGCCATCTTGACGTGGTGGAAGTTACAGGTTCAAGTCCTGTACGCCCCACCAAGTGTTTAGGAGGTTTAAACCTCCTTTTTATTTTCCTGTCTGATGCAATTTTCGTTTGCAAGCTATTATATTTATCTTCAAACATATGTTATAATGTTATTAGAATAACTATCCAGGTTATTTGTGTACAGAATCCTTTGCAGGAGGGGTCATATTTATGTACAATCAAGAGGATGTATATGGAGTACGAAAACAGTTAAATCGTATGATAACGATAGTTGCGGTTGTTTTTCTTGGCTCCCTTATTATTTCAATTATCGTGGCCGGGACCGTCAATAACAGATTAGGCATGTATATTTTGATCTTTGGTATATGCCTTGATATTTTCGTGTGGGGGATGTTTGGCAGCCCGGTTCTGGCGTATTATAATTTTCTAAAGGATATTTTTACCGGAAGGATCAGGGAAGAATCGGGTGTGGTTAAAAGCGTTAATACAAAACCGGTTTATAAGGATAACAGACTCTATTATTATGAGGTATTGATTGATGACGGAGAGACTGAACGGATGCTGCTGATAGATGCAAATAAGCCGTTGCCCGCCTTTGATATTGGGAAACGATATGAATTTGAAGTATACCAGAACTATGTAGTAAATATATTGTAGCGGCATTTAAAATGATTAATCTTCCGAAATTGTCTGATAGGTATATCCGAGGGTTTTGCCGTCTTGGTCCAGGTATACCGAAAAACATTTGTTATATTCATGGTTTGATGGTTTTTTTGGAGGGTATAGCACTATGCGCATATAGTCCCCTTTATGTATTACGGCTTTACCGCTTACATCATAGAATATAAGTTCTACTTTTTCACTGTGGTGTACAGATATTTCTGTTTCATCAAAAGCTACCTTTTCACCACGTTTTTTCAGGTGATCGGTAGCTCTTTTAATTATTTCAAGATCCGTCATAAACAGGATGGTAGAGTGTCCTTCCCGCACTTCTGATGTTTCATCTGTATCTTTGGGCTCGGAAGAGATATTACCGCTTGAAACATAATGAGAACTGCAGCCAGCTAAAAGGAGAAAGATAAAGCAAAGCGCAACAAACGGTTTGCATCGGAGCATGGCCATATACCTAACACCCTTTGCACGACATATTTTACTGTAATCATATGCTGAGCAGCTCCAAAAAAGAAGTTTTTATGGCTGGGAATTCATGATATAATAATAACCAAATAACAGGCATGTTCCATAAGTTGTGGTTATCTAAGAGCTTGTAGCATAAACATTGCAAGTATTCCCACAACTATGGTAAGAAATATGTTCCTGGTCTTAGCTGCTACCCCAAAGCATAGGACCGATGCAATAAGGGTGTTATTATCAAGTGAAATTGCCAACCGGTTGCCGGACATGAGTACAGCGGGAGCAAGAAGTGCCGACAACACAGCAATAGGAATAAATTGAAGCCATCTCCGAAAGAGAGGAGGCAGTTCGAATTTTGATAATACTACCAGAGGCAGCATTCTTGGCAGGTAAGTAACCATACTCATTCCTATGATGATAAGTATAATTTTTTGTTCCATAGACTAACACTCACTCCAATAGTTGCAGCCAGCGTTGTGGCTATAATTACATTCCAACCGTTTCCCAGCACCATAGTCAGAAGTATTGATAATATGGCTGAACATATGGCTACGAGTATATCTGTTTTATCTTTTATATGCATACATAACAGAGATATAAACATTGCCGAAAGAGCAAAATCTATGCCCCATCGGGTAGGATCGGATATCAGGTTGCCCAGTATTCCGCCTGCAACCGTGCTTAATACCCAGGCTGCATGGGAAACGGAATGCAGTCCAATTAAGAAGGATGCCGAAGGTTTGTGATTTTTACAGTAAGTTATGTCTACTGCATAGGTTTCATCAGTAAGTCCAAAGGACAAAACGGCCTGAAGGGATGAGGGTATGTGCTTCAGATAGGTTGAAAGGGAGGCGCTCATAAGCATATGGCGCATGTTTATTAAAAAAGTAGTCAGTATTATGGAAGCAGGGTTTACACTTGATGCTATCATAGCCGAAGCAATAAACTGGGATGCGCCTGCATACACTATAAATGACATTAAAAAGATCTCAAAGGTTGACAGAGCCTGCTGATTGGCCAGTATTCCAAAGGCCAGGCCAATAGGAGTATAGCCCAGAACTACCGGAATGGCCTTTTTTATACCGGTTATGAAGTCACGGTTCATTAGATACCCTCCCCTTTTAAAACAGCATGTACCTACTATAAGGTACTTACAGCATACCATTTTATATGAAACTTGCAAAGGGATCAATAGGCGGACATCTATTGCGGCACATAGTACACGATTTAGGAATATAGTATGCAGAATACTATTCCAATCACTGGAGTTCAAGGCTAAGAACCTGTAGAACTCGCTCCAGGCCTCCACCAAAACTCGCTTACGCTCAGACATTGGTTCCGGCTGTCTTCCGCTTCGTTAACAGGTTCTAAGCCTTTTCACAAGGTGATTTCCATAGTATTCTGCATACAATGCTCCTTTATAGAAGAATATAATTGCAACCACTGGAGCTCCAGTGGTTTCCATTATATTCTTCATACTAAGATTGACCCATGTTTCTATTGTATGTGTATAATATATGTGGAATATTTCTCCACAGTTTAATATTTATAAATTAGGGGGAAGGTATGAATAAAAGATCCTTTGTTCTATTTATTGCTATGATTATATTAGCCGTTTTTTTGTTAACTGCTTGCGGCAGCGGGGAAGAAGAAATTCCTCAGCAAATTAATAATGGTATGACCGAAGACAGTGAGGATGACGGTTTTGAATCGGATAGTGAAAATGAAACCGGCGATGGAAAGGATGAATATATGATACTGGTAAATCAGGTTGGTTACGGTGTTAACGATCCGAAAATGGTTATTTTTACGGGAAAGGCCGACAGCTTTGATGTTATAGATAAGGCCAGTGGCAAAACTGTCTTTACCGGAAAAGCTACTGACGTTCAAAAGGATATGGCATCCGGTGATGAGGTTTGTTACGGCGATTTTTCGGATCTTCGTGAGCACGGTACATATTATATATCGGTTAACGGGAAGGTTAATTCGCCGGAGTTTACCATAAGCGAAAGACCATATCAGGATATAAAGAATGCACTGTTAAAAGCATTTTACTATCAGCGTTGTGGTATACGGCTGGAAGAAAAATATGCTGATGCATGGAGTCATGATGAATGCCATACTAATGATGGATATTTGTTTGACGATCGGGATCAGTATATTGATGCTACGGGAGGGTGGCACGACGCCGGTGATTACGGCAAGTATATTGTGCCGGCTGCAAAAGCGGTTGCCGATCTTATGCTGGCATATGAGCATTTTCCGGAAACATTTGAGGAACAGATAAATATACCGGAAAGCGGCAACGGTGTGCCTGATATACTGAATGAAGTAAGGTACGAACTGGAATGGATGCTTAAAATGCAGGAACCAAAAAGTTTTGGAGTCTACCATAAAATAGCTACATTAAATTTTCCCGGCTTTATAATGCCGGAAACCGATACAGGCAATAGATACATAAACCATATATCGGCAACTGCAACGGCTGATTTTGCTGCTGCCATGGCTATGGGGTACAGGGTTTATAAATCCGTGGATGGGGAGTTTGCAGCCAGAATGCTGGAAAGCGCGGAAAAGGCATGGGAATGGCTTGAAGATAATCCCGTTACACCAGGGTTTACCAACCCGATGGGAGTTAATTCAGGAGAATACGGTGACTCCAATGACGGGGATGAGAGATTCTGGGCAGCTGTAGAGCTTTACCGTGCTACGGGTAAACAGAAATACCATGATTATATTAAAAAAGCAAATGATGATACTTCATTTTCCAAAACCGGTTTTGGCTGGGCTAATGTTGGTGGCTATGGTACTATTTCTTATCTTATGATTGAGAAAGACAAAACCGACCAAAACGTTTATGAGCGGTTAAAGTCTCTGTTTTTGGAAGAAGCTGACAGGTTGGTGAATATATCTGCGAAAGAAGGTTATAAGGTAGCATTAGGTCCTGATGAATATTACTGGGGCAGTAACGGTGAAGTAATGAACAGGGCGATGCATCTTATATTAGCAAATATAATAAATGCCAACGATACATATATAAATACAGCCCGGCATCAGTTTAATTATATACTGGGGTGCAATGCGCTGAACCAGTGTTATGTTACGGGGTTCGGTGCAAACCCGGTAAAGTATCCCCATCACAGGCCATCGGGAGCCGATAAAGTAAAGGATCCGGTACCCGGTCTGCTGTCAGGAGGACCTAACAGCAGAAGACAGGATCCTGCGGCAGAGGGCAGAATACCGAAAGATACACCGCCTGCAAAAGCTTTTATTGATGATGTTTCAAGCTATTCAACCAACGAAATCGCTATATACTGGAATTCACCTGCTGTATTCGTGGCTGCTTATTTTGACAGATAGGAGCGGCTGCTTTGTATATTGCATAGGATTTGACAAGATTGACAATTTGAGGAAGGTATAGCTATGAAGGCGATACAGACACTTGTTACCGCAGTACTGATTGTTGTTATAGCAATTAATCTGACAGCTATCGGACTTGTTTTAGCAATAAATACAACTTTAATGCGCCTGGAATTTTATGACAGTATATTTCTTAAAAGCCATTTTTATGGTCAGATAAGGCAATGGCTTTTCAGCAGGGTTAGTACGGAACTGCCTAATGGTCGGGAAGCTATTCCTTATCTGGAAGAGGTGCTGACTGAAACCTGGCTGAGGCAGGAGATGCTTTCCCTGGGCAGACAGTTGTTTATGTTTCTAAGGGCTGAAACCGGGCAGCTGCCCATAGTACCGATCTACAAAATGTTTGATGAACTTAATGAATATATGAGGGAAGTGCCTCCTGAGCAAAGGGAAAAGCTGATTAACTACTGGTTCGGGGCTGTACCGGAGAAGGTAAGGTTTCAGGATATTGGTTCGGTCGAGATTTTCTGGTCTGTTCGTAAACTGGCTAATACATTTCAGAGAGGTGTATGGATAATTGTTGGTACACTGGTTATATTAGCCGGTATTTTTGTTTTAATTTTACGTGGCTGGAGAAATGTATTGGTCTGGCTGGGAGCTTCACTGGCAGCAGCCGGAGGAATTATAATCGAGATAGGTCTTTTTTTAAACTGGGCTGTCATGAACAGCGGTACAATGCAGGCGTGGACCACGAGAATGGTAAAACAGATGTTTCCTCAACATGCTATTGAATTATTGATCAAAGTCTTGTTGGACGGTTTTTTGAACAGAAGCTACCTGATAGCCTTTCTGTTTGTGGTATCAGGAGGGCTTATGATACATTTCTGTTGTTCGGAGAAAAAATCTTTGGAGTAAGAAAGAGGATTTATCTAAAAGATATAGAATATTAATATATAGCTTATGCAAACGATTGCACAGATTCTGGTGAAATGGAGGAAGTATTATGAACAAACATGAGAGGTTCAATTTTAAAGGTTTGGATGATCTAAAAGAAAAGATTAATAGTTTGGGACTTCAAATACCTATATCCGAAAATCTTGAGTCTCTGGCTCAGCCGGTTAAGATAGGAGAAACAACCATAGCCAATGCTATTTCGGTACACCCGATGGAAGGGTGTGATGGTACAGCCGAAGGAGCGCCGGATGAGCTGACCTATAGACGCTACAGAAGATTTGCTTCGGGTGGTGCCGGTCTTCTTTGGCTTGAAGCTACTGCTGTAGTACATGAGGGAAGGGCTAATCCACTGCAGTTATATCTGTGCCAGCAAAATAAAGATGCATTTGGGAAGCTGTTTGATACCATAATCGGGACTGCAAAGGCTGAATTCGGCCAAAACCACAGGGTTTACACCGTTGTACAGCTTACCCATTCGGGCAGATACAGTAAACCTGAAGGCAAGCCGGCTCCCGTTATTGCTACCAGAAATCCTTATCTGGGCAGGAATCTGCCGGAGGATTATCCTGTAATCAGTGATGATCAGCTGGAACAGCTGGAAGATTATTTTCTTGAAGCAGCGGTACTTGCCCGGGATATAGGATTTGATGCGGTGGATATTAAGGCATGTCACGGATATTTAAACTCTGAACTGTTATCTGCATTTACAAGAGACGGGAAATACGGAGGAAGTTTTGAAAACCGGACCAGGTTCCTAATCAATATAGTTGATAAAATCAAAGATCGTTTAGGAGACAGTCTGGATATAACCCTCAGACTAAACGCCTATGATGCATTTCCTTATCCTTACGGATGGGGTGTAGACCGGGATGACTACAGAAAACCTGATTTATCGGAACCGATACGCCTTCTCAGAATACTTGCTGACAAAGGTGTAAACATGGTCAATATCAGCTGCGGTAATCCGTATTACAACCCTCACATAGGACGTCCATATGATGCAGGTCCGTATATACCTCCGGAGCATCCTCTGGAAGGTGTGGCAAGAATGCTGGGGATTATCAGAGATATTCAGCAAAGCGTACCCGACATGGCTGTTATATCAACTGGCTTAAGCTGGCTGCGCCATTTGTCACCCTTTGCAGCCGCCGGAGGAGTTGAAGAAGGATGGTTCCGGATTGCCGGATTTGGACGTTTGGCTTTTGCGTACCCCCAGTTTCCCAGAGATATATTCGAGAAGGGAGAACTGGATGCAAAAAGAAGTTGTATTGCCTGCGGTAAATGCTCCGAGATTATGAGGGATGGAGGCAAAGCAGGCTGCGTTATCAGGGATAACAAGATTTACGTTCCCATATACAAAGCAGGTAGAGAAGGTAAACCACCTATTCAAAGTAACAGACTGGCCGAGCATGTATAATTTTCAAGGGAAATATTGTTAC
>LFTM01000113.1 GCA_001513505.1 Clostridiales bacterium DTU092
GGCATCATTCCCTGCGAACTAATCGATCGTAATGGCGACACCCTTAAGGAGGTTGTGCTCAGGTATACCCGAGAATGGGGGCTGGGGGATCGTTTCCGTACCTGGCTGGAAAACAGCAATTATTTTTTGAATACTCTGGTGGATCGCATAGTTCCCGGTTATCCAAAGGAGGATGCTCAGCATATCTCTGCTCAGCTGGGATACCATGATAAGCTTCTTGATACCGGTGAGATATTTCATCTGTGGGTTATTGAAGGTGACAGGAGTTTCGCTGAGGAGCTGCCCTTTGACAAAGCCGGGCTAAACGTTGTATGGACCGATGATATGCAGCCCTACAGAACAAGGAAGGTAAGGATCCTCAACGGTACCCATACCATGATGGTATCCGGAGCATATCTTTCCGGTTTGGATACCGTAGGAGAGTCTGTGGAGGACCCCGTAATAGGGACCTTTATAAACCGGGGGCTTTTTGATGAGATTGTTCCTACTTTGGATCTGCCCCGGCAGGAAAAAGAAGGGTTTGCTGCGGACACTTTGGAGAGATTTAAAAATCCGTTTATTAGGCACTATCTATTAAGCGTTGCTTTAAATTCGGTATCAAAATGGAAGGTCAGGGTGCTTCCGTCTCTGCTGGAATATCTGTCATACAGGAATGAGCTTCCCAAAGTGCTTACCTTTTCCCTGGCAGCTCTCATTGCATTCTACCGCGGAACAAACTTTAGAGGTGAAACCCTTTTAGGAACAAGAGACGGGGAAACATATAAGATACAGGATGATATGGAGAATTTGAAGTTTTTTGCCGATGAATGGAAGAGATTTGAGAACCACGGTGA
Organism: Clostridiales bacterium DTU092; assembly: GCA_001513505.1. Classification (GTDB taxonomy): domain Bacteria; phylum Bacillota; class Clostridia; order Caldicoprobacterales; family Caldicoprobacteraceae; genus DTU074. Next base: position 834 of record LFTM01000113.1, read on the forward strand.
CGTAAATGAATTGTGCGGAAAGGTTCTGGGAAATAAGGCTTTCTGGGAACGGGATTTAAACCATATAGCTGGTCTCAAGGATGCTGTGGCAGGATATCTGGATGATATCCTGAAACTTGGCATGAAGGCTGCTGTCAGCAAGCTTATACATAATGGTTATAAAAATATTTAATTGCGGGGAGGAACAATATAGAAGTGAACAGAATAATAAGAATACATCCGAAGGATACCGTTGCCGTTGCATTGGATACGTTACTGCCCGGGGATGTACTGCATTTGGAGCAGGAAATACGGGTACGGGAAACCGTCAAAAAAGGGCATAAGGTTGCACTAAAGCCGGTAAAAGCCGGAGATGAGATTATAAAATACGGGTATCCTATAGGACGTGCAAGCCGTGATATTGATGCCGGTACCTGGGTGCATATTCATAATCTTACGACCGGCCTGGAAGGTTTACTGGACTATGAGTATCAACCCTGTATTGGGGAACGGGAAGCAGTTGAGGCCGGCAGTGAAACCTTTGGCGGTTTTTTACGTGAGGACGGTCAGGTGGGAATTAGAAATGAAATATGGATTGTAAATACTGTGGGATGCATCAATGGACTGGCTGAAATATTAGCACGAAGGGCCAATGAACTGTTTAAGGAGCGGAATATTGACGGTGTTCATGCTTTCCCCCATCCATATGGTTGTTCTCAGCTGGGTGAAGATCACCGCAACACTCAAAGGATACTTAAAGGACTGGTTCACCATCCCAATGCCGGCGGGGTACTGGTACTGGGGTTAGGGTGTGAAAACAATAATATTGAGGAGTTTAAAAGGGTACTGGGCAGTTGCCATGACAACAGGGTTAGGTTTTTAAACTGTCAGGATGTCGATGACGAGATTGAGGAAGGGCTTGAACTTATTGAACAGTTGGTGGAGTATGCTGAAAGTTTTAAGCGGCAAACCGTACCGGTATCAAAGCTTAAGGTGGGGCTGAAATGCGGCGGTTCAGATGCTTTTTCAGGTATTACCGCTAACCCCCTCGTCGGAGCATTTTCCGATATGCTTATCCGACGGGGAGGCACCGCTGTTCTCACCGAAGTACCGGAGATGTTCGGAGCCGAGACGATTCTCATGAACCGGTGTGTATCCCGGGAGGTATTCGAAAAGAATGTGAAAATGATAAATGGTTTTAAGAAATATTTCATGCGGTATAACCAGACTATCTACGAAAATCCTTCACCGGGAAACAAAGAAGGGGGTATTACCACACTGGAGGAGAAATCTCTCGGCTGTATACAGAAGGGGGGTACCGGTACCGTAGTCGATGTATTAGATTACGGTTCTCAGGCGGTAAAGCAGGGTTTAAACCTTTTGGGTGGGCCGGGAAATGATATGGTTGCTGTTACAGCCCTTGCTGCTTCAGGGGTGCAGCTGGTACTGTTTACTACGGGCAGAGGTACGCCTCTGGGAGGGCCGGTACCAACGGTTAAGATTGCTTCCAATACTGAACTTGCGATACGAAAGAAAAACTGGATTGATTTTAATGCTGGGACCATGCTGGAAGGCAAAGATTTAAACGTGATAAAGCAGGAACTGTTTGAATATGTTTTAGATGTGGCATCGGGCAACAGCAGGACACAAAATGAGCTTAATGGTTACCGTGAGATCGCTATTTTTAAGGATGGCGTGACTTTATAGTAAAGTTTTAACGGTATGTATAAATAAATTAAAAGTTAAAAGGAGTGATAATGAATGAACATAGTGGGCGTAAAAAAGCTAAAAACCGTGGTGGATAAAGCGATAGCTGATGTGGAAATAACTGATGTACACACCCATCTCTATGCATCCTGTTTTGGGGATATGCTGTTGTGGGGTGTTGATGAGCTGCTTACTTATCATTATCTGGTGGCAGAGGTGTTCAGATGGGTGGATATACCTTATCAGCAATTTTGGGAAATGTCCAAAAGGGAGCAGGCAGATCTTATATGGAAAGTTTTGTTCCTGGAAAACAGCCCTTACAGCGAAGCCTGCCGGGGAGTACTGACGGTGCTTAACGGGTTAGGCCTTGATGTCGGGAGCCGGGATTTATCGGCATATCGTCGGTATTTTTCTGAAAAAACCATGGAAGAATACATGGACCAGGTGTTTGAACTGTCCCGGGTTAAGGAAGTAGTAATGACCAACGATCCTTTTGATGACAACGAGAGAAAGGTATGGCTTGAATCATACAAGGCGGATCCCAGATTTATAGCGGCACTGCGTATTGACCCGCTTCTTAATACGTGGGATCAGGTATGGATGAAACTGAAGGATTGGGGCTATCATGTGGAAGAAGATTTAAACGGGACGACACTGGAAGAGATAAGGCGCTTTTTGAGAGAATGGGCAGATCGTATGCAGGCGGTATATATGGCGGTATCCCTGCCTCCTACTTTTGCATTTCCTGAGAACTCCAGCAGGGCAGTGATTATAGAGGAGTGCGTGTTGCCGGTATGCCGTGAGTTCAATATACCCCTTGCAATGATGATAGGTGCGAAAAAGCGTGTTAATCCGGGGCTTGAGCTGGCAGGTGATTCCCTTGGTAAAAGCAGTATTGAAACCGTCGAGTATATGTGCGCCAACTATCCGTATAACAAGTTTATGGTTACCATGCTGTCCAGGGAAAACCAGCATGAATTGAGTGTAGTTGCACGTAAATTCAGAAACTTGATGATATTCGGCTGCTGGTGGTTCCTCAATAATCCCAGTTTAATTGACGAAATGACCCGCATGCGGTTTGAACTTCTGGGTGTCAGTGTTATCCCGCAGCATTCCGATGCAAGAGTCCTGGATCAGCTTATTTATAAATGGGCTCATTCAAGAAGGATTATAGCCGATGTACTGTTTGATAAGTATAAGGATTTGTTGGAAATCGGATGGAAGCTTGAAGAAAACGAGATCCGCAGGGATATAGAGAAACTGTTCAGCCAGAACTTCTGGGATTTTGTGAAAAAGAAGCTATAAACCGATTACATTTTTGCAGATTCCTTTTTAAACGGGCTGCTTATAAAATGATACAAAATGAAGACAACACTGGCAGAATTGGTATTGAACAGGTGTAGAAGATATAGTATAATATAATATGGAAACGCGGTTTCATATAGTGAAACAAAAGGAGGCCTTATGAGGGACAGTGTACAATCAATAGATAGAGCCTTTGATATTCTGGAAGCTCTGGCCACTCAAAAGGACGGTTTGGGCGTGACCGAAATTGCACGTCGTATTGGTCTTCACAAGAGTACAGTTCATAGGTTGCTGACGTCCATGGCTTCCCGGGGATACATTGAAAAAAATGAAGCAACCAGCAGTTATCGCCTTGGGTTGAAGCTGGTTGAGCTGTGTAGCCTGTATCTGAACAGCCTTGAACTTAAGACGGAGGCTCAGCCTTATTTAAGGAGGCTTGCGGCTTTGACAACGCAGCCGGTTCATCTGGCTATTGCTGACGATGGGGAAGCTGTTTATATTGATAAGATCGAGAGCTTTAACACCATCCGCATGTATTCTGCTATCGGGAAGAGAGTACCGCTATACTGCACAGCTGTGGGAAAGGTCCTTCTTATGGATAAGGAAGATTGGGAAATTGAAGAACTTTTTAAGGATAAAGAGTTTATTCCTCATACAAGCAACACGCTTCTGACGACTGACAAGTTAATAGCCGAGATCCACCAGGTACGGGAAAAAGGCTGGGCGGTGGACAATGAAGAACACGAAGAAGGTATACGCTGTATAGCCGCACCCGTATATGATTACAGAAATAAAATAATTGCGGGAGTCAGTACATCGGGTTTAAAGACTATAATTACACCTGAACGGGATAAAGAGATTGCGGGATATGTTGTGGACACTGCCCTAAACATTTCAAGAAGAATGGGATATAACCAGGAGAATAAGTTTGCGGACAGGGACTTGCCGTAACGGTTAACTCAAATAAACAATTGGTATTATGTTTATTAAGGACAATGCATAAACTATTCTGTGAAAGTTGAGGGGATATACCCTTAATGTCTCACAGGCTGAAAAGTTTCAAATGTAATGCTGGCATCTGTGCTTTATCGCAAAGTATACACTATACACAATATAAAATAGAAGGGAGCTGTAGAGCATGGATAAGGAAAAGATATTATCCAGGATTGTTGAGGGAGGCCTGGTGGCGGTTGTCAGGGCCGAGTCCAGCGAACAGGCCTTGAAAATTGCCGATGCCTGTCTAAAGGGGGGTGTAGCGGCAATTGAAATTACCTTTACCGTTCCCGGCGCTGCTGATGTTATAAAAGATTTAGCCAAAACTTACTCAGACGGCGAAATCCTGCTGGGAGCAGGTACGGTAATGGACGCTGAAACGGCCAGAACAGCTATTTTAGCCGGAGCTCAGTATGTGGTCAGCCCCTACTTAAACCTTGAAACCGTTGAATTGTGTAACCGGTACAGAGTACCATGCATGCCAGGAGCCATGACCATTAAAGAAGTAGTGGAAGCCATGCAGGCTGGAGCGGATATCATCAAAATCTTCCCTGGAGAGCTGTTTGGACCTCAGATTATCAAATCAATCCGCGGGCCAATTCCCTATGCTAAGTTAATGCCCACAGGAGGAGTAAGCCTGGACAATGTCGGCGAATGGATTAAAGCTGGTGCAGTAGCTGTGGGAGCAGGCAGTTCATTGACAAAGGGAGCCAAGACGGGAGATTACGAAGCTATAACAAAGACTGCTCAAGAGTTTATTGCAAGAATCAAGGCTGCCCGGGAAGGCAAATAACTCATTTTAGCTGTAAATAAGATTTTCATGAATAGAATTTTATATAGGAGGTTTTACGTATGTCAAAGAGAGTGGTAACCTTTGGTGAGATTATGTTAAGATTAGCCCCTCCCGGCTATCTAAGATTTACTCAGGCCAGCAGCTTCGACGTGGTATACGGCGGCGGTGAGGCAAACGTAGCGGTATCCCTTGCAAACTACGGTATAGATGCTGCCTATGTAACCAAGCTGCCCAAAAACCCCATAGGTGACGCAGCAATTAACGAGCTTCGCCGTTATGGCGTTGACACCAGATACATAGCCAGAGGCGGCGACAGGATCGGTATCTATTTTATGGAGAAAGGAGCTTCTGTAAGACCCTCCAAGGTTGTATATGATCGGGCCCATTCAGCTATAGCCGAGGCAAAAGTAGGCGATATTGACTGGAGAGGCGCTTTTGAAGGAGCTCAATGGTTCCACTTTACAGGAATTACTCCCGCATTAGGAGACAATGTAGCCGAGTTGTGTGAAGAGGCTTGCAAAATTGCAAAAGAAATGGGACTTACTGTGAGCTGTGACCTGAACTTCCGTAAAAAACTGTGGACCTCCGAAAAGGCCGGTAAGGTAATGGGTAAACTTATGGAATACGTAGATGTCTTAATTGCCAACGAAGAGGACGCTGATAAGGTATTCGGCATCAAGGCGCCCGACACCGACGTAACTGCCGGTGAACTAAACTTAGAGGGATATAAGTATGTAGCAAAGGAGCTGCATGACAGGTTTAACCTTAAGATTGCTGCTATAACACTGAGAGAAAGCATATCAGCTTCCGATAACAATTGGTCGGCTATGCTGTACGATGGAGAGGAATACCTGTTCTCAACAAAATATAAACTTCACATAGTTGACCGTGTAGGAGGCGGAGACTCCTTTGGAGCAGGTCTAATCTACTCCCTGATCAGCGGTAAGGATCACAGGTATGCCCTTGAGTTTGCTGTAGCAGCTTCTGCTCTCAAACACACAATTGAAGGGGACGCCAACCATGTATCCGTTGACGAGGTTGAGACTCTTATGAAGGGAGACGCCTCCGGCAGGGTACAGCGTTAATTCTATAGCGTTATTAAAATCCTGTTAGCGGTTACAAGCTGTTGGATATGTAGTAATATAAGGTAGAAACTACGCAGCAATATATAAGCCAGTTAAAAAACAGCTTATATCGAAAAATGTATATTATTTCGAAATTATGTGAAATTTGTTGTAAGATTTAACAGGGGACCGATATATGAAAAAAATGGTCCCCTATTTATTTCAGGTATTTTTGACTGATAGACACCCCAGTGGTACAATATATAGTATACAAAAGAAAAATACCTACTATATGTACCGTATGTATACTGTAGTAGTTGAGTGGAGGGGAGGCCACTGTATGAATCTGACTGAGAATGCTATAAAGGTGTTGGAAAGGAGATATTTGGCCAAGGATGAAAATGGTAATCTGCTTGAAACCGTTGACGACATGTTCCGAAGAGTGGCCAAACATGTTGCTCAGGCGGACAAGCTGTATTCATCGGATGCTGACTTAGAAGCTGTTGAGGAAGAATTCTATCAGCTCATGGTAAATCTTGAATTTATGCCCAATTCCCCAACCTTGATGAATGCCGGCAGACCCCTTGGGCAGTTGTCGGCCTGTTTTGTTCTGCCCGTTGAAGACAGTATGGAGGGCATTTTCGATGCGGTAAAGAACGCGGCACTGATACATAAGAGCGGTGGGGGAACCGGGTTCAGTTTTTCACGCCTGCGTCCCAAAGGCTCGGCTGTCAAGTCTACCGGCGGCGTTGCCAGCGGGCCCGTAAGCTTTATGAAGGTATTTAATGCAGCGACAGAGGCAGTAAAACAGGGGGGTAC
>LFTM01000116.1:0-357 GCA_001513505.1 Clostridiales bacterium DTU092
GGAAAAGCATTGAAAAATTTAGGGAAAAATTCTGCTTTTTCCTGATCTATGTATTGGGCCAGATCATTTTTTATTTTCTCTATATACTTCAAACAACTCACCTCTCACAGACAAAAAATTAAGTACAAAGGAAAACCCTTTGATCATAAACTCTTTTGCACCAGAATGCAATTTTATATTAATGCATATTTTATCATAATTCTTATATGAATTAAAATAAAATCATCTATCAGTTTTTTATGAAAACAGCAGTTTTAGACAGTGGCTTAGAAGAATACAGCAGATGATTACCGCACTGGAATAATATAAAAAACCTGGAGCATAGCAAAACTCATTATGCTCCAGGCTCATATGTCT
>LFTM01000116.1:395-16442 GCA_001513505.1 Clostridiales bacterium DTU092
CAAGGGGTTTAAATAAAAGAAGCACAATAATATAGTTAGAGACACCGTGCACTACGTCAAACAAAATGCCTCTCAACCAATATGCAAAACCATATGCCCAGCCGTAAAAGAATGATTCAAACACAGCAAAAAATGCTCCAAAAGCAAAGCCGTGAATCCCTGCAATAGCCGCATATCCAAATTCTGACTTGAATCTGTTTCTCATCAACCATGTTACGATTATTAATACAGGCCAAACAATATAATATCCAATCACCCAGGTTGAAAAACCGTAAATCAATATTTCAGTAGTGGCAAAAACCACTGACACTAATAGGCTTCGCTTTAACCCAAAAGATACTGTATACACGATAAATAAAAGGGTTACTATTTCAACGTTAGGTACAAAGCTAAGCACAAATTTTCCTGCTGTAATCGATGCGCTAAGCAGAGCTATTAAAGCAATATCGCGTGGTTTCATATTTTTCACCAGTTTTTCAATTCAAATTTATAAACATCACCATCTTTGAGAGGGATCTCCTGTGGCCCGGTAGTTGCATCTTCACCGTTTACTGCAATATGGAAAAACTCCTGCTGTGATTCATCAGCAACATAATTCATCATACCGGTTACCATTGTACCGAAATCATAAGTCTGGAAACTGGCACCCAGTTCTCCTTCCTTTTCCTTTAAAAGATCATACAAAAATTCATGATCAGTCGTGTATTCAAATTTTTGATCAATATTCTCCTTCGAAATGACCACATGTATGGTCACCTGTTTTTTACCTTCCTCACCTTTTGGAGCAATAAAAGCACTGTAACCCCAATAAACCAATACAGCCAGTAATAGAACAGAAACAATAGCAATGATTTTCTTATTCATGATCTTTCCTTCCTTTCTTTAGTAAAAATATACCAGAGCATAAATCAAAATCCCCTTTCAACGAATAGTCAAAAGGGGATCTCATGTTCTTATGCGACACAAACTAATCCACATAATACGCCGCATACATAACACCTCCCCCATCCTCGTGGCTTACCGGTGTTTCAGCATAGGCAGGTCTTCCGGCTCAGCAGTAACACGCGATTTCGCCTTCCCAGTTTCCCAGTGGCCTTTGAAACCGCTAACCTGCTTTACGGCGGCGGGACCGCACAGGATTTTCACCTGTTTCCCTTTTTAATGCATTAATAGCAACCTATACCGACAATATTATATTTTCCACGCTCCTCATTATATTACAAAAACAACGTAAATTCAATATAAGCTCTATACTATTAATTGTTGTACCCTGAAAATATAGATTTCCGGACTATTTCGTCATCTGTATAGTTTAAGTTACTCCGCTTATCAGTAATAACATAAACCAAGTATTGAATGCATCAAAAGGACTTTACCTGCTTTTTAGAACGTTCTGCCCTCCAGATACTCTTTTCTTCTATCCCTAATTTGCCAATGTTTTCTTCAGCCTTTCTTACGGAAGCAAGGTGAGCCATTGCATGGGCATCGCTTCCAAAAGAAAACGCAACCCCGGCTTCATTGCACAGTGACAAAAATGGATACAAAGCTTCGAAGTAATCCGGTTGACGCAGTCTCTCCGTTAATTCTATCGCTATATTATTCTTCAACAACAGATCGATAATTGTAATATATTCCTTTTCTGAAAGCCTGCTCATCATTTCGGGCAAATAAAAATTTTCAACCATATGCGTTATCCCCCGTGCATCAAAAGGATGTACAATTATATCTATGAAAGATATACCCGCTGCTGATACCATATAGTCAAATGAACTTTGAGCCAATGTATTATAGTCACTTGCAATTGGCATGGCAATCCTTTTGTTTTGATAGTGAGGACAGGCGGCCATGATGTAATCGTATTCCTGTAATTCCTCTTTTGTAGCTATAAGATTACCCGGAGACATCATATCTACTTCTATACCAACATAAATGTTTATAGAGGGCCCAGCCGATTCAATTTCTTCTCTGATTTCATGCAGCCATTGCTTCATTGGCCGGTCAGCATAATAATGATCACTGAATCCAATAGACTCAAATTTAAGCCGTTCCATTTCCCTTATCATTGAGAGGACTTTTGCATCCTCCTGTGCACAAATACTTCTATGGGTATGAATATGATAATCACTGTTTATCAGCATATGGATTCCTCCTCTGTTACATCTATAACCTTTTCACCATTATCCCATCTGACAACGAGGACAACGTTCCTGTTGGAAACTGCACGGACAACCGGTTCTTCGGATGGATCTTTTCTTGGATGACAATAAAGATCGATAACTCCGTCCAAGCCAAAGGGATACCTTTTTATCCCGTGACCTTCCATTAAGCGTATATCCCAGACAAGAACATCTTTTGAAGTATCGGCTTCAAGGCCTATTACATGTTCAATCAGCATTGTTATTGGTCCGACACCGCTGAATCCTACAAAATCATTGCGGACAAACTTGCCAAACAACTTGCCTGGCTCAGGTTTCAACGTATCGTAGCTTTCCCATATTGTACCTGTATTCTTAAAAACCTCCGCCAATACCCTGACATGCTTATGTGAAATCTGATGGGCAAGTTCTCTGTATCCTCTGCTGGCAAGGCCTTTGACAACCATCAGATTTGTTATGCACCATACCCCTCCCCGCCAGTAATCTCCTCCGTCTTCAATGAATCCCGGTGTATTTCGCGCTAAAGAAGGTATTGGATGATAAGTTTTAAATTCGTTTTCATTCAAAAGATGAGCAACAAACCCATCGAATCTGTCCTGAGGAACCATATCCGCCAGTAATGTCCAGTATGCACCAATGGTTTTCACTTTTGATAAGCTTCCGTCCCGGTACCGATCAAAATAGAATTTTTCTTGCTCATCCCACATATACCGGTTAACAAAATCAGTAAGGTATTTTGCTTCTTCTGCCATATCATGAACATCCGCTTCTCTGCCGATCTCTCTTGCCATTTTTATCAATATCTTAGCGGACAATACCTGTTGTGCAGTAATATCAATCCATGACATATGCCCGTGGTCATACTCAGATGAATAGCCCTTTGCAAGACGTGGTTGATTGTCCATACCGCAGCCCCAACCCGATGAAAAGTAAGTTCCATCCTTCCAGGTACGGTGTTTTCTAAGCCAACGATGGTATGCAACAAGCGGGGGAAAAACTTTCTTTATCCTGTCAATATCTTTACTAATCTTATAATCTTCCCACTCTGCCCATGCCATAATATTTGGACCAGTAGATGAGGGATCAAAGCGATGGAATTCATCGTTGCCGGTAAAGATGTTAATCTGCCTGCAAATAAAACCATCCTTATGCTGTTTAGCATAAAAGTTGTTTAAGGAGCCAATAAAATCAAAGCTTTTTCGTGCATATTTTCCAAATTGGGTAATAAAGCAAAGACCCCACATAAAAATACTATTGGAGAATTCAGTATACAAAAAGTTCGAAATCAGACCGCTGTTTTTCTCGGGTTGCCTTAGTTTTCTCCACGCAATATCCCATGCTTTTCTATAGCAGTCTATTACTATATCATGTCCTTCCCATATGGGTTCGGGTAACATTCCAGCAACCTCATGGTATGCCGGAATGGATTTTTCTGTATAACTCATATTTCTAAACTGATTCTCTTCCACCATTTTATTTTCCGCATACGTATTCTGGTACACAACACCGGAACCACCGGTATCCTCATCTTTAAAATACAGAGTAAGCTGAACATTGTCCAAAATCTCTCTTATTTCGCGTATACGGAACGCTTCGGCCGGAACTTCTCCCGGCTTGTACGTTCCACTGCGGTTGAACTCGCCTGTGTAGAGGTTTCTGAATATATCCTGAAGTGGTTTATGCCAGAACAATTCTATCTTCTTTGTTTCATTTCCTACTTTTATCGTTATTGTCTCATGAGGTTTGATGATACAGCTTACCTTTCCATCAAAATGAATTTCGGTTCCATCTGCTCCAATGTAATATGATCCGGTAGCAGGGTATTTACCCTTATATACATCAATTGTAACCTTAGAACGGTAATCAATGTTCACAAAAGGATTGTTTCTTATGAACACAGGATTAGAAATGGCGACATTACCAGCCATGTCATAACATTTTGCCAGGACATAGCTGTCCGTCTCCGGAGCATGCAGTTTTATATTCTTAAAAACATGCTCTTTGCCCTCAACCGGGATTTCCTTATACTTTTTCCCGTTCAGTATAATCTCAATTTTTGATAAAGGTCCGTCACAACAAGCTTCTGCCGTAATTTCGATATGGTACTCTTTCCCTTCCATTCTCTCAATGCGTGTACCGGGGAGATTTCCCTCAACGGTAAAATGAAGCAGCGGACCGGATGTTACCATACACCTTCCTGCTTTTACAGCATGAGCAATATCATCAAGGGTAAAATTATCAATGTATACATATGTTTTATACGGGGGCATTTCAAATTTGTCTGCGTCCATACACGCATCGGTCTCTGCAACCCCGGGTACGAAATAACCATTGTCCAAAAGATCGTACCATACATCCTGATAATATTTATGGTCAGCCCTATATCCCATAACCACCACTGCATCCACAGCACCCGTTAGTATATCGAAGCCAAGTGTGGAGGCAATATTAGTAACAAATGTTACATCTTCATTCTCATACCACCAGCTGGTTGGATGTGCATAAACAGCTACGGTGTTCTCGCCCTTGCTGCGATAAACCGCATTGGATATAGGGACATTGGTAAACTTCGGTTCCTCCGTGTTAGGTATGTGCTTCGCCTGTTCATATGGGTAGTATATTGGATCCCTGTACTGATCAGCAGGAGGCATCTGATCATAGTTAAATAGAAATACGTGCCCATATCTGTACTTACAATATTCATTACCAACATCCATGATAAACATGTCATCGCTCACCCTTTTTAGTAAATCAGCATATTGCTTTCGATAGGGCAGCTTACTTCTGATTATGCCTGTCCTGGCTTCTCTATGGTTATCATAATCGTAGGGAGCTCCGGCAATCAGGCAATTAAATCCTTCAGCCTTAGCTATCACTGCAGCCTGTTCAAGATCAACTGTCTTTTCTCTATCATATTTCCTCCTTGATACATGACTATGTGCGTCAAATGAATATAAATTGTATTTTCTGACAGGATCAGTTATCTTTCTTAAAATCGCGGTAATCTCCCTAACATCCCCGGGTTCAGAGAATTCAACTCTTTCCTTGTATGGACGATACAGTTTACCGCAAAAAACACTCACATAAATCTCTGTGTCTGATATTTCAAGTGTTCCCGTTCCTTCAATATATTTGATTGAAATTATATCACCTTTATTGAACTGCTGTCCTTCTTCAATTTCCCTCTTTGTTATAATTACCTTTGCACATATGAGTTTATTGTTTTCATCAAAGGCATTAACAATAAGTTTTGGCATATCTGACACCTTCCCTATATCCTATATACAGACCTGTCCTTCTCATTCATTTTAGGTATGTTGCCTCATTCTCCGGAACCGCTAAAAATAATTATAACTTCTATGCAGGATTTTTCCAAGATATATAGAGAAATTCATAATTATTGTTGACAAATCTACGGTATTCATATTATTATAAATACATAATATCACCTTATTATTTCATATATGATAAAAACGTAAATACGTTATTATAAATATATTGACTTACCATATCGACATTTTAAATTATACAATAGATATGCCAATATTCATTAAACCATATCCAGCATTACTATATAACAGCAATAGCAGGACAATCCATAAAAGTCTATGAAGCGATGATTCTGTAAAAATGATTTTTTCTGACATACTGCATTCTATCGTCCCAGCCCGGAAAAACTGTTCGTTAAAATAATATAAGTTTTAACGATAATACTATAACCTTCCTTCCGAGTTTATGTGCTTTAAAGAGCCCCATTACTCGTAATAAGGTTAATAATTCGCTTAGTTACTATTATCCTTTTCTTTCCAAATTTTGGATCTATTTAATATCAATTTAAATAGATTAATTTATGGTAATAAGGAAGGAGGAAAATAATGATTAAACTCATAGGTATCTTAATTATCATTGTAGGCTTCATTCTAAAGATTGACACTATTGCTGTTGTAATCCTTGCTGGACTTATCACCGGGCTAGTTGCAGGAATACCTTTTAATGACATTATAACAACTCTGGGAAGCGCTTTTGTTACTAACAGGTACATGTCAATATTTATAATTTCCCTGCCTGTTATAGGTCTTTTAGAAAGGTATGGGCTCAAAGAAAGGGCTGCTTATTTAATAGGCAAAATAAAAGCCGCAACCGTAGGTCGTATCACTTCTCTTTATCTCATTATCAGAACGCTTTGTGCTATGTTTGGACTTAGGATCGGTGGCCACGTTCAGTTTATAAGGCCACTTATTCTTCCTATGGCTCAGGGTGCTGCCAATAACAGATATGGAGAAGTAGATGAAAAGGATGAACAGACAATTAAAGGACTTGAAGGAGCAGTTGAAAACTACGGAAACTTTTTTGGCCAAAATGTCTTCATAGCCGCTGGAGGAGTACTTTTGATCGTAGGTGTTATGCAGGAACAGGGGTATACGGTTGAAGCCATAGACATCGCGAAGGCTTCCATACCGATAGCATTAATAATAATGATTGTGGGTACGCTTCAGTTCCTGTATTTTGACAAAAAATTTGACAAAAAGTACAAAACCGTTAAAGTACAGGAAGACATCAATGTTAAAGAATAGGGGGTGTACGTATGCTTAAGGATTCATTAACCGAATTACTGTATGTTTGTTGTGGTCTGGTTTGTTTCTACTCAGTTTATAAAACGCTAAAAGATAAAGAACACCCATCCAAGTGGCCTACAGCATTATTCTGGGGAATATTCGGATTTATATTTGCATTTAGCAGAATTGGGCTGATATGGGGTAATGATCAGATAAAGATAAATGATACCGTTATAGGCTATTTAATTCTTGTAATGGCGATTTTATCAGCATTTAAGCTTGTTAAAATTAATAAGTTTAGTGAATCAACCGATGAGTTTAAAAATACGATGTCTCAGAAGATCGGAAACATGATATTTGTTCCGGCTTTGGCCCTGGCTATTATAGCATTCCTGGTAGCCCAGTTCTGGACAGAACAGCTGGGTTCGCTGGTGGCGCTGGGTATTGCAACTGTAATAGCGTTAATTCTTGCACTTATAATTACCAAAGGTAAATTTAGTGATTCCGCTGAAGACGGAAGAAGGTTGCTCGAACTTATAGGACCACTGTGTATACTTCCGCAGCTTCTCGCCGCTTTGGGTTCAGTGTTCTCAACGGCAGGAGTCGGTGAGGTAATTGCCAATGGTATCAGTGCAGTGATACCTCAGGGCAACATACTGCTTGGTGTTATTGCATATTGTGTGGGTATGGCACTGTTTACTATGATTATGGGTAATGCGTTTGCTGCTTTTGCCGTAATCACCATAGGCATTGGTATCCCCTTCGTAATCTCTCAAGGTGCAAATCCTGTAATTGCTTCCGCCTTGGCACTTACGGCAGGTTACTGCGGAACACTTATGACACCCATGGCTGCTAATTTCAACATAGTACCTACTGCTATTCTCGATATAGAAGATAAAAAATACGGGCTTATAAAATATCAAGTACCGGTTGCAATAACAATGCTTATTATTCACATCATTTTGATGTATGTATGGGCATTTTAGGTTATAGGAAGCAATTCCTATAACCTTTTTTGTCCTTTCAAATATGAGGGAGGGATGTCTTAATGAGAGTGTTATTAACGGGTTTTGATCCCTTTGGCGGTGACTCTACCAATCCTTCATATGAAGCTGTCAAGCGAGTTCCGGACACAATTGACGGTATAGAAGTAATAAAGAAAGAGATTCCTACCGTATTCAGAAAATCCATAGAAATACTGGAGCAGAGTATCGAGGAATATAAACCGGACATTGTGATTTGTGTTGGACAGGCAGGAGGCAGATACGATATTACGATAGAAAGGGTAGCAATCAATATTGATGATGCAAGGATTCCTGACAATGAAGGTAATCAGCCGATAGACGAACCTATTTTTGCCGATGGTGATGCCGCATACTTCTCAAGTCTTCCGATCAAAGCTATTACAAACGAGATAAAAAAAGAAGGAATACCTGCATCTGTATCCAATACTGCAGGAACCTTTGTATGTAATCACATCATGTACGGGCTTTTATATTTGATAGACAAAAAATATAATAATATTAAAGGTGGCTTTATACATGTCCCCTTTTTACCTGAACAGGTGCTAAACAGGCCAAACACTCCATATATGAGCCTTGAATATATAGCAAAGGCGCTGACTATAGCAGTCAAGACTGCCGCCTCCTATAAAGAAGATATTAAAGTCACACAGGGGAAAATTCATTAGTAAGATTGGTGTTGAAAATGGATAATAGTTTACTTTTTGTTTATGGAAGCTTAATGGAGAACTTCTTTAATTATAAACATGTAAAAGATAAAATACTCTCCAGAAAATATGCAAGAACAAGGGGTAAACTGTTTCATCAAGTGGAAAAGGGATATCCTGCCATGATTGATGGAGATGATTATATTTATGGAGAACTACTTGAATTGTATGACTGGGACAACACGATTAAAGCAATTGATAAAGTGGAGAATTATTTTGGTGAAGGAAATCCCGAAAATGAATATAACAGAGTTATTATAGACGTTGAAACACTTGATGACAAAAAAAGCTATAAAGCATATGCATATAAGTTTAATCTTAAAGAGACCGAAGAATTCTATGAAAAAAACATATATATAAAACATGGAAACTGGAGAGAATTTATGGAAAAACAATACAATAAGTGATAGTTTTCCATAAAGCGAAGGGGCTTATAGCCCCTTCTTTTACATATCGGCTGCACAACAAGTTTTTATTATATAAAAGATCTCACCTATGCTTCCAGTTGTTGCCCTTCATATGGAACGGGAGGAATACAAATCGTAACTTTAGTACCTTCATTACGTTTGCTTTCATAATACACCCCGCATCTATTGCCAAAGAAAAGGTGAAGTCGTTTTTCTATATTCTTAATCCCGTAGCCAATGCTGTCGTTGGAAACCAGTTTGCCTTTTTTCAGCTTTTCAAGCTGATCAGCACTCATGCCAACCCCGTTATCTATCACCGATAATTCTATCATTCCTTCAGAGTTAAAACTTCCTTCTACAATTATATTGCCGGATTTGGTGGGCTTCTCCAATATTCCATGGACAATGGCATTTTCAACAATCGGCTGTAGTGTTATGTTGGGAATTGAATAACCAAGAATATCCGGATTAACATCAATCGTCAGTTGAATACGGTTTCGAAAACGTGTACTTTGTATATACATATAGCTTTCTACCAATTTTAATTCATTATCTATAGTTGTAACTGTTTCTCCCCGATTAAGACTCAGTCTATAGAATTCAGCCAAATTTCTTACTACTGCGCGAATCTGCTGAGGATTCTCTTCCAAAGCCAACCAGCCTATCATCTCCAGGGTATTGTATAAAAAGTGAGGATTAATCTGAGCCTGTAATGCCTTAAGCTCGGATGTTTTTAATTCCTGGCCAAGTTTGTACTGTTGACGCATCAATACCTTGATCCGTTCCAGCATGAAATTGAAGTTTTGTGTAAGCTGGCCAATTTCATCCTCGCTGTTAACTTCAAGCCTGGCACTTAGATTCCCTTCCTGCACTAACTTCATTCGTTCCACCAATAGTTCTATCCGTTTAGTAATAGAATTAATTGCAGGTACACTTAAAAAAAACACCACAATAAATAGTATAGAAATACTAATAATGTATTGCGACTGCATCTTGCTTATAACACCCGCCAGTTCTTTCTCTGGAAGCACGGTAACCAGCAACCAGCCAGTTTCAAGTATTTCGCTGGCACATACCCAATACTCCTGCTCTCGTTCCCACACAGATATAAAGCGTGAACCCGCTTCTATAGCCTGATTTAAATGTTCATCACTAAGACGATATACCGGTAACAATTCATTATCTGAAGCCCCTACAAAAACACCATCTCTGTCAATAATGTATGTTAAACAACCATTTGTAATATTGACTCGTGACAGCATGCTTTCGATCTCATCCAGAGAAATATCAATTCTTACCGCCCCGATTTTGTTTTGATAGTTATTAAAATCACGAATAGGCCTGACTACAGATACAACATCCTCAGTTTCCATGTGCCCGGGGGGATTACAGGTGGTCCATCCCCAACCGCTGAATGTTTTTTTATACCAAAGAGTATCTTTAGCAGTCTCCAAGTTAAATACCAGTTTATTCTCATTAGAATAAATTCGACCTCCAGGAACATACAACCTCAAAATATCAGAACCGTTTCGATGGCTTTGGAATTGCTCCAGATAAACTCTCAAATTGGACAGATCTCTCATCTGCTGGGAAGCAGTATAGTTTGAAATATCCCTGGATAGTATTTCATTAACCTGCGAATCCATGGCAATGGTTCTGCAAGTAAGAAAAATCCGTTCCAGCCGATAGGTTAGAAATGATTTAACCTGCTGATACCCCTGATATGCAAGCTCTATCTGGGATGCCACAAGATTATCGGTTATTCTTTGATAGACATAATATGAAGATATAATCATTGGAATAATCCAGGCCAGCAAGAAGAAAAGTAAGAATTTTTGCACAAGCCTCATATTGGAAAAGTAACTTAAGAGTTTTTTGTGAAAACTCATAGATTTCATATCAGTATATTCCTCTTCCTGTATTCCTGAGGGGTAATCCTCATAGCTTTCTTAAAAACTTTTATAAAATAGTTGCTTCCCGAATAACCACAAGCCTCAGCTATCTCATGTATACGCATGTGGGTGGTTTGCAGAAGGAGCTGGGCATGACGAAGCCGGCAATTATTAAGATATTGATTAATAGTTTGACCGGTACTCTCTTTAAATATTTCACAAAGGTAAGTTGAAGAAAGACTGACATGTTCAGCGATATCATCCAATGACAACAACGGATTTGTGTAATTTAAATGAATGTATCGCTGTGCTTTCAAGACCACCGGAAGATTGGCATCACCACAACAAGAACGGTTTTTAATAAAATCTATACCATCATTCAAAAATTTCTTCAATTCATCCAAGGATGTCAATGAAATGATAACCTGCCATAATACAGCTCCATCAGCAGGACTGTCCAATACACTCTCTGCCCATTCATGGCAAAGCAGATACATCACAGTTGCCATTTGAAATGCCCAATTGCGAACCAATTCAATTGGAGTACCATCATAATTCCGTATAAATTCAAATTGTTCATTAAGCCATTGTTTTGCCTTCTCAGGTTCTTGCAGAAGTAAACGGTTAAACTCGTGGGTTGGATCGAAGCCCAAATCCAAAGATAGTGCACGTCCTTTACCTATAAATACCTGTTTGTCAGGATGGTAAAAATGCCTGTTATAAGCAGCTCGTGCAGATCTGAAGGATTCTTTAAGTTCAAGGGGATGATTCACCGGTCTTCCAACTGCAATAATGGGCTTTGAATGTTTAAACTTGCTGCTTTTTATCAGTTTCTTTATATATTTCTCCAACAAAAGGCTTTGTGTATCCTTCATTGCAACATGAAGCAAGTAAAACTCTTCCCAACGACCTAACAATATCCATATACCCAATTTCTCGGCAACCTCTTTAATAATTAAATTGGTGGTCCGGGAGTATTTCTGTCGCATTAATATAGTATACAGTGTCAACTTATCGGTCCGGGGTGAATTGAGTTGTGACCATAAACGCATTTTTTCTTCATTTGATACATTATCCTGAACTATAACAGAAGCCAGTTCGTTTTCCATAAAGTATGATACAAGTGCTTGTCTTTCGTTGTTTTTCTTGACATGTTCAACCGCTCTGGATAAGATTTCATCAAGCTCATTTAAATCAAGAGGTTTGCTGATATAATCAAGTGCAGAAAGATGAATAGCTGATTTAAGATACTCTCTATCAGAGTATCCGCTTATAAAAATGAGTTCACAATCAGGGTGAAAGGTTCGGATCCGCCTGGCCATTTCTACCCCATTCATTCTCGGCATACGTACATCAGCCAATATAATATCTGGCAAATGCAAACGGGCAACATCTACTCCTTGCAATCCGTCTTCTGCTGTATAAACCTTTTTAATACCCAGTCTTTTCCAGTCAATAAATTTTATGATACCATCCCGGGTATACTGTTCATCCTCAACTAATAACAACTCCATGCATACTCCCTCCGCCTCTAACAAGGATAGACCATCCCTATACAATACGCGTATAAATAGCGGAAAATAACATTATGCAATTTTAAAAAGGGCGAAGCTGATTCTATTAATTTACTAGAGCAACATTATGAAAACTCTGAAAGGAAATTATTATCATATATACTTTAGAAGCCGTACACTGATTTTTCGTTTTTAAATGCTAAATACACTTGTGCAAAAATAAGATATTTTTTGAAAAATATGTGTAATTATATTTTATTCAGAAGTTTATATCATGTCAACAACCCATTTTTTATACGCATCTGATTTCATCAAAATGAAATAGCATCTATGTTTTATCATTAAATATATAGCAAAGATATACGGATCGATCTCAAAAAATAATAGAATAAACGGTACTTGTGCAGTTGAGCCAAGACCATTTATTCCATGGATAAAATTATTAACAATAATTTGTTTTCTTTTGGCCAACAACAATTATTGTAGAATATTTTACTACCTAACATTATTGTTATCATTATTTACTTTAATCCATAAAAGCAGACAAAGCTTTAGTCGGCCTGCCATCTTTACCCCAAGCACTCAACCGGTATCCACTCCAATTAGCTGCCCCTTGTGGTTCCCAGTAAAATACACCCCTCCCTCGATTGTTGGGAACTGCCTTTAATACCTCGATAACCTCCCTGATCATCCTATAAGTTGTATGGGGTTCCGTATCAAGTCCTCCTATCTCGGTTATCATCACATCCTTATCATAGCGATTAACCAATTCATTAATATTAGACTCTAACATATGAAGATTCTGTGTAAAAACGGTTTTAGCCCACCATGGATAGTAAGACATTCCAATCATGTCATATTTTCCGTTATAACTGGTTAACTGTTCGAAGAACCTTGTATATCTTTCCGAATCATGGCCTGAATCAAGATGTACGATAACTTGACAATCCGGAAAGACTTCCTTAACCGCCCTATACCCGCTGTTTATAAATCGTGTTAATTGTTCAAAGTTTATGATATGTCCCTCCGGCCACAACATTCCGTTGGTTATTTCATTTCCAACCTGAACCCAATCAACATCAATACCTTTATTCTTTAGTAACGTCAAACTACAAAATGTGTGGTTATAAACATCTTCTTCTAATTGCTCAGCATTATGGCCTTCCCATGCTTTAGGTTTGTATTGTTTCCCGGGATCCGCCCAGGAATCACTGTAATGAAAATTAATCATCAACCTAAATCCCATTTTCTTTACTCTTTCTGCCATAATAGCTACTTCTTCAATACTGTTATGCCCGCTTCTCGGATCATCATTTGGATTAACCCATACCCTTAAGCGAATACTATTAATACCATGTTCTTTAAGGATCTCCAAACAATCCCTGGGATTTCCTAAAGCATCATAAAAAGTATATCCAGTTGCTTCCATTTGCTGAAGCCATCCTACATCGGCACCTTTAGCAAAAAAGTCATCCCTTAATAAATTAGCCATATAACACACCTCCGCAACGATCTCTATCTATGACTTGCCAAATTTTTTTATATTATCTTTTACAGACATATAATTCTGCCTGAGTACTCTCAAGGTCGGGAGAACTTACTGTTACAACAATCTCACCTTGATCTGCTGTTGTTCTTATCAACGCCAGAGCCATACCTGCCCATACCTTTCGGACAGGCGATTTCATGGGAGTCAGGTCTTCCGGTAAACCATTATCCAGCCCGATAAGCTCCGCTGCACCCTTTACTGCTACAGTTATTTCATTCTGTGCTGTAGGTACTGTATCCCCATTTTCATCTACAACTCGTATTTCACAATGGGCCACTTCACCACGTCCTGTAAAAGTTGTCCGGTCAAATGACAGTGAAATTCCTGTTGGCTCTCCAGTTGTCCTGATTTCTTTTACCGCTTGAACGATACCGTAACGATCGCGGCCAATAGCTTTAATTACACCCGGTTCATAAGGAACATCCCAGCTAAGATGCAGGTCATTTGTAGTTGCATACAATATGGGAAGATCATAATGACCAAATCGTTCGGTCATTCCCTGTTTCGGAAACTCATAACATTTAGTACCAAAGGATCGTCCGTTTACTATCAGCTCTACCGTATCACAGTTGGTATAACACAGCACCGGTATCACGGTACCCTCTTTACCTTTCCAGTTCCAGTGCGGAAAGATATGAATCATTGGTTTCCTGGTCCAGATGCTTTGATAAAGATAATATCCATCCTTTGGAAAACCACACATATCAATTACACCAGATGCTGCATTTTTACGGGGCCAGCGTGCTTCACCCAGATAATCAATACCCGTCCACATAAAGTCTCCTGCGATGTAGTCATATATCATAGTCTGCTTAAGCAGATGTTCCGCACGAATCATACGACTGTTATAGGGGAAGGACCACCAGCTTCCGGGCTCTGCTTCAAGGGAATAATCTCCGCGCACTCCGCCAACAGAACCATGCTCGGAACCTATCATTATCATATTGGGATATTCGTAGCGTATATCGGTATATGCGGTTTCAGCATATTTCCTCCATCGATTAATATAATTGAAACCAACAACATCAAGGGTCTTAAGGAACTCCTCAGTTGTTCTGTTTTTATCGGCCTTTATATTATCACATGCGGAGGTAACCGGACGGGTTGGATCCTCCTTATGGCATAATTCCTTAAGTCTCTTAGCTATTTTCCAGCCATCAGAAGTACTCTGTTC
Organism: Clostridiales bacterium DTU092; assembly: GCA_001513505.1. Lineage (GTDB taxonomy): Bacteria > Bacillota > Clostridia > Caldicoprobacterales > Caldicoprobacteraceae > DTU074. The sequence goes on from LFTM01000116.1 coordinate 15,373, forward strand.
GGGTATTTCATTGCCTATTGACCAAAGTATTATACTGGGATGATTACGGTCACGACGAATCATGGCCAATAGATCCTTTTCACAATCCTGCTCAAAAAACTGACCATAGCCATAACGAGCTATTTGATGGTCTCCTTTAGCTTTGATAATTTTCCACTCATCAAAGGCTTCATCCATCACTAAAAAACCCATTCGATCACACATATCCAGCAATTCGGGTGCAGGAGGATTATGGGACATACGTATAGCATTACAGCCCATTTCCTTAAGTAACTTAAGCCGACGTTCCCAGACCACTTCAGGCACTGCTGCACCAACCGCTCCGCCATCGTGGTGAATGCATACACCGTTAATTTTGGTTTGAATTCCGTTCAATAAAAACCCTTTGTCTTTATCAAAACATATTGAACGTACGCCAAAAGTTGTACAAACCTCATCTTCCAATTGCCCATCTTTTATTACCCGAGTACGCAATGTGTAAAGAACCGGATTATCACAAGACCATAGCTCAGGATTTTCCAAATACATTGTGCCTACAAATTTAGAGGTTTTTGAACTGTATGTCTGTTCAACCAAAACTTTTCCTGACGGATCTAAAATCGCCAGTACTATATCTGCAGGTTTGGTCAGTTCAATCTGTGCTTTGACATGAGCCAGTTCCTTACTTACATAAGGTGTACTGACAAATATACCCCAATGTGCTACTCTTGTTTCAGACGCTTGTGTCAGCCAGACATGCCTGTATATACCGGAACCAGTATACCATCTTGAATTAGGTTGTTCTGAGTTGTCCACTCTGACTGCCAGAACATTATTCCCTTCCACCAGATAAGGTGTCAAATCACACTCAAACCCTATGTATCCATAATTGTGATGTGTAACATGGCTTCCATTAAGCCAAACATCACAATTTTGAAATACTCCATCAAATTCCAGCAGCACAACCTCACCATCAGGTTTTTTAAAATGTTTACGATACCATCCTATCCCAGCAGGTAAATACCCTCCACTTCCTCCCGTAGGATTGATGCGTTCAAACCTGCCTTCTATACTCCAATCATGAGGCAAAT
>LFTM01000320.1:0-17230 GCA_001513505.1 Clostridiales bacterium DTU092
AAATAATAGCGGAAACAATTATTGTACATATGAACCGCGGTTTATTAATAGTATACCTTCTTATCTTTCTGGTTCCCGGGGAAGTATACATCAGCTATGCTCCTCCTGTTTTACTGAAAACTGACTAACCTGTTTATATAATTATATAATGTACCGGATATTAATAGTGGTTAAACTCCGGGTAAAACTGTCCACAGAAACCGGAGTTTAACCACTGGCTATATATTCTCAGCAATAAGCCGGCCCATCTCCCGGGTGCCCACCACAATCGTACCGGGCCCGGCAATATCCACTGTCCTGTACCCCTGCTGCAGTACCCTGGCCACCGACTCTTCCACAGCCAGGGCCTCTTCTTCCAGATTAAAGCTGTAACGAAGCATCATGGCAGCACTCATTATTGTAGCTATGGGATTTGCCTTGTCCTGTCCGGCAATATCGGGTGCCGAACCGTGAACCGGCTCGTAAAGCCCCAGCCTGCCCTCACCCAGACTGGCAGAAGGCAGCATGCCTAAAGATCCCGTCAGCATTGCAGCCTCATCACTGAGTATGTCACCAAACATATTGGTAGTAAGTATAACATCAAACTGTGCCGGGTTTCTTACAAGCTGCATGGCGGCATTATCCACATACATATGATTGAGCTCAATATCCGGATAATCTTTTCCTGTCTGAATAACAACTTCCCGCCACAACCTGGAGCTTTCCAGCACATTGGCTTTATCTACCGATGTAACCTTCCTGCGCCGCCCCCTTGCAATCTCAAAGGCAACACGGGCCACCCGCTCAACCTCAGGTGTGGTATACACAGCCACGTCCCAGGCCCGCTGGCCTCCTCCGGGGATATCCTCCCGTCCCTTATCTCCAAAATATAAATCCCCGGTCAGCTCGCGTACCACCAGTATATCCAGTCCGCCATCCACAAACACCTCTTCCTTCAGTGTTGAAGCCGACTTAAGCTGGGGAAAGAGTTTGGCAGGCCTGAGATTGGCAAACAGACCCAGCGCTTTACGTATACCTAAAAGCCCGGCCTCAGGTCTCAAATTCCCCGGCAAATTATCCCATTTAGGACCGCCCACAGCACCAAGAATCACAGCATCGCTGTCAAGACAGATTCTCAGTGTTTCTTCGGGCAGGGGAACCCCCACAGTATCAAGGGCAGCTCCCCCCATAACAGCATTTGTATAATTAAACCGATGGCCAAATTTACGACCTACAGCGTTCAATACCACGATAGTTTGTTCCACTACCTCCGGACCTATACCATCTCCTGGTATTACAGCAATCTTCATTTGGTTTCCCCCATTTTCTCGTTAACATATTGTACAAGCCCTCCGGCCTTTATCAACTCCTGCATGAACGGCGGAAAAGGTGCCGCTTTATAGGTACGATTTCTGGTGATATTTGTGATAATTCCCTTTGCCAAATCCACAGCTACACGATCCCCGTCCTGTATATCTTTCGCCGCCTCAGGACATTCCATGATAGGAAGCCCTATGTTCAATGCATTACGGTAAAATATTCGTGCAAAGGTCTCGGCAATAATGCAGCTTATACCCGAAGCCTTAATGGCTATGGGAGCATGTTCCCTGGAAGAACCGCATCCGAAATTTGTACCGGCCACCACGATGTCTCCCGGCTGAACTTTTCCCTTAAAAGAAGGATCCAGATCTTCAAAGCAGTGAGCAGCCAGCTCATCCGGATCGCTGGTACTCAAATAACGCGCCGGTATAATAACGTCGGTATCCACATTATTTCCGTATTTGATAGCTTTTCCTTCAATCATTTCACTACCTCCTCGGGAGAAGAAATTTTCCCTGTTATGGCCGAGGCAGCGGCCACCGCCGGACTGGCCAGATACACCTCACTCTCGGGATGCCCCATTCGCCCTACAAAGTTTCGGTTGGTGGTAGCAACGGCTCTCTCTCCCTTTGCAAGGATACCCATATGCCCACCCAGACAGGGTCCGCAGGTCGGTGTGCTGACGACTGCACCGGCTTCGATAAAGATCTCCAGAAGACCTTCCCGCAAAGCCTCAAGATATATCTTCTGTGTGGCCGGAATCACAATCACCCGTACGTGCGGATGCACTTTTTGACCCTTTAATATTTGAGCGGCAATTCTTAAATCCCCTAAGCGCCCGTTGGTACATGATCCAATGACCACCTGATGAATCGGAATATCACCTATCTGGTCAAAAGTTCTCACGTTCTCGGGCAAATGGGGAAAAGCAACGGTCGGAGTAATTGACGACAGATCTATTTCATAAACTTTTTTATACTCGGCATCTTCATCAGCTTCATAAACTTTGTATTCCCTTTCAGAATGTTCCTTAACATATTCCAACGTGGTATCGTCCACCTGGAATATCCCGTTCTTTGCCCCGGCTTCTATGGCCATATTGGCAATTGTAAAGCGGTCATCCATAGACAGGGTGCTCAAGCCCTCGCCGACAAATTCCATGGACTGATAAAGGGCACCGTCAACACCTATCATGCCGATGATATGAAGTATTACGTCCTTACCGCTGACCCATTTGCCAAGGCGGCCTTTGAGAACAAACTTAATAGCCTCGGGCACCTTAAACCAGGCCTGACCGGTAGCCATTCCCGCTGCCATGTCAGTGCTCCCCACACCGGTTGAAAAAGCACCTAATGCACCATAGGTACAGGTATGGGAATCAGCGCCAATGACCACATCCCCGGGTACCACCAGGCCTTTTTCGGGGATCAGGGCATGCTCCACACCCATCTGCCCTACTTCAAAATAGTTTTCTATATCCATATCATAAGCGAATTCTCTTAAGATTCTGCATTGTTCAGCCGATTTAATATCCTTATTGGGTGTAAAGTGATCAGGAACCAGAGCCACCTTTTTCTTATCAAAGACCTTCTGAGCCCCCATCCGCTTAAATTCACGGATAGCGACGGGGGCAGTGATATCATTTCCCAAAACCAAATCCAGCTTACCCATTATAAGCTGCCCTGCCTCAACTTTATCCAGGCCGGCATGAGCAGCAAGGATCTTTTGCGTCATGGTCATTCCCATTTGCTTCAGCCCCTTCCTACATCCCCATTTCATTATAGAGGAAATATTCTATTGAATCAATCAACGCATTCCAGCTTGCTTCTATTATATTAGTAGAAACACCTACAGTACCCCACACCTTTTCACCATCGGTGGATTCAATATGAACCCTTACCTTGGCTGCGGTAGCTTTTGACGTATCCAGCACCCTGACTTTATAGTCCGTGAGACGCATTTTCTTAAGCTGAGGATAAAAGAACTCCAGAGCTTTGCGCAGTGCTCTATCCAGTGCGTTTACCGGGCCATCTCCTTCAGCCGCCGTTACCTCTTCAACACCGTTAACTTTTACCTTAATTATGGCTGAAGCGCTGTAATCGCCCTGCCAATGCTCTTCACACAGTACACGGAAATCCTTTACATCAAAGAATTTACTGTCTTTGCCCAGAGCTCTTCTTATCAGAAGTTCAAAGGAACTTTCAGCCCCCTCAAACTGATAGCCTTCGTGTTCCAGCCGCTTAAGTTCATCAATTATCTTTTGCGTCTCGGGAGATGTCTTGGTGATCCATGGCGCTACCTTCTGGATCTTGGTCAGCACCGTGCTGCGCCCTGCCACCTCCGACATCAGAATCCTCCGCTCATTACCTACCGTTTGAGGAGAAATATGCTCAAACGAAGCCGGATTTTTGAGTATGGCATCGATATGCATACCGCCTTTGTGTGCAAAGGCACAGTTTCCTACATACGGATCCCGTTCATTGGGTGCCATATTAGCCAGCTCACTGATATAGCGGGACATGGATGCCAGCCCGGTCATGTTTTCTTCCGGTATGCATGACAAACCATACTTAAGCTGAAGGTTGGGTATAATGGTACATAAGTTTGCGTTTCCGCACCGCTCACCATACCCGTTAATGGTACCCTGTACCTGTACAGCCCCCTGCTCCACAGCAACTATGGAATTGGCAACCGCCATCCCGCCATCGTTGTGACAGTGTATACCTATCGAAAGGGGAGCAAACCGGCTTACCATTTCTTTTACAATCTCCCCAATCTCACTGGGAAACGCCCCTCCGTTGGTATCGCATAAAACCAGCCAGTCAGCTCCGGCTTCAGCAGCAGCCTCAAGGGCACGTACTGCATATTTGGGATTAGCCTTGTATCCGTCAAAGAAATGTTCTGCGTCAAATATGACTTCTTTCCCCTTACTCTTCATATATGATACAGAGTCATATATCATACGAAGGTTTTCATCCAGAGTAGTGTTAATAACCTCAGTAACATGAAAATCCCAGCTCTTCCCGAAAATGGCCACTGCTGCTGTATCAGTTCCTAAAAGAGCCGCCAGATTTGCATCCTGTTCATGACTTATGCCTGCCCTTCGAGTGCTCCCGAAGGCGACAAGTTTTGCATTGGCAAGCTCCATTGTTTTTACTCTTTCAAAAAACTCAAGATCTTTAGGGTTGGAACCCGGATTACCAGCCTCAATATAATCAACACCGAAGTCATCCAGTTTTCTGACTATCTTCAGTTTGTCAGCCACGGTAAAAGAAATCCCTTCGGCCTGAGCTCCATCCCTTAAAGTACTGTCATAGACAAATATTTTTTTCCCTTTTAAGCAATTCCCATCTGTTGCTCATCTCCTTTCATCTATTTAAAATTTATTTACCATTTTCTCCGTTACTTTTTCCGTTTTGAGCCAAAACCATCTTATTAATAGCATTTATATAAGCTTTGGCACTCGCCTATATAACGTCTGTGCTGAGCCCGCGCCCGATATATACATCACCATTTTTCCTTATTTTAACTGTCACTTCTCCCAATGCATCCTTGCCGCTGGTTACAGCTCGTAAATAGTAATCCTCCAGCGTTACCTCCACCCCGACAGCCCGGTCAATAGCTTTGAAGGTAGCATCAACGGGTCCGTCTCCACAGGCTGCTTCTTCATATGCTTCATTGTCGCTCCGGATCTTGACGGTGGAAGTTGCCACCAGGGTATTACCACTGGATATATGGAAGTATTCCAGTTCATAGGTCTCGGGCACTTCCAACACCTTTTCATTTATCAAGGCTTCTATATCCTTATCCATAATGAACTTCTTTTTGTCAGCCAGATCCTTAAATCTATGAAACGCAGAATTAATTTCATCATGAGTAAGATTGGAAAAGCCCAGTTCCTTAAGCCTTTCTTCAAATGCATGCCGGCCCGAATGCTTGCCAAGCACCATCTGGCTCTGCTTTAACCCAATGGATTCGGGTGTCATTATCTCATAGGTTTGTCTGTTGCTTAACACACCGTGCTGATGGATTCCCGATTCATGGGCAAAAGCATTGTTTCCTACAATGGCTTTATTTGCCTGTATATGCATACCTGTCAAATGACTGACCATGGTACTGGTGCGGTAAATCTGCTCGGTAACTATATCGGTATAGTAATCAAAGAAATCGCTGCGGGTTTTCAGAACCATTACAATTTCTTCCATGGCAGCATTACCTGCCCTTTCACCCAGGCCGTTGACAGTACACTCCACCTGCTGGGCACCATTTTGAATAGCCGCCAGAGAATTGGCTACCGCCAAGCCAAGATCGTTGTGACAGTGTACGCTCAGTATAACATTTTCAATGCCGCGTACATTTTCCCTGATTCCCCTTATAAGGGAGCCAAATTCTTCAGGCATTGCATAACCTACCGTATCCGGTATATTGATAACGGTAGCACCTGCATCAATAACCGCCTCCAGTATCCTGTACAGGAACTCGGGACGGGTTCTGGTCCCATCCTCAGGTGAAAATTCCACATCTTCGCACAGGGATTTTGCATAGGACACCATTTCCACAGCCCTCTTTAATACATCCTCCGGTTCCATTCTGAGTTTATGCTTCATATGGATATCCGAAGTTGCAATAAAGGTGTGGATACGGGGTTTTGCAGCATATTGTATAGCTTCCCAGGCTCTGTCAATATCCTGCTTTACAGCCCGGGCCAAAGCTACTATTACAGGTTTTCTTACGTTTTCCGCAATAGTCTTTACCGCTTCAAAATCACCTTTTGAGGCAATGGGAAAACCGGCCTCTATGGCATCCACTCCAAGACGCTCAAGCTGTTTGGCAATCTCCAGTTTTTCATGGGTATTCAGACTGGCGCCCGGTGACTGTTCGCCATCCCGGAGGGTGGTATCAAAAATATATATCTTTTTAGGCATCCTGCATCCTCCTTCATCACTTATTTTCAATCCACGGCATCATCTTTCTGAGTTCCTTACCAACTTTCTCTATAGGATGTTCCTTTTCTTTTCTTCGCATAGCGTTGAAGTAGGGACGGTTAGCCTGGTTCTCCAGGATCCATTTGCGGGCAAAGGTACCATCCTGGATTTCCGACAGCACTTTTTTCATCTCCTTGCGTGTCTCCTCGGTGATAATCCTTTTACCGGTTGTGTAATCGCCAAACTCAGCAGTATCGCTGATGGAATATCTCATATAGCTTAATCCGCCCTGATTCATAAGATCCACTATTAGCTTAAGCTCATGCAGACACTCAAAGTACGCGCTCTCAGGCTGATAACCTGCTTCAACCAAAGTCTCAAAACCTGCTTTAATAAGCTCGCATATTCCGCCGCACAATACAACCTGTTCACCGAAGAGATCGGTTTCGGTTTCCTCCTTAAAAGTCGTCTCCAGCACACCTGCTCTGGTTCCGCCTATACCCTTTGCATAAGCCAGTGCATAATCCATAGCCCGGCCCGAATAATCCTGGTACACGGCAACCAGACAGGGAACTCCTTTTCCTTCCTGATACTGACTGCGAACCGTATGGCCGGGGCCTTTGGGCGCTACCATGGCTACATCCACAAAGGCGGGTGGTTTAATCTGTTCAAAATGGATGTTGAACCCATGGGCAAACATAAGGATGTTACCCTCTTCAAGATTGGGCTCTACGCTTTCCTTGTACAGCTTTGCCTGTTTTTCGTCGGGAATAAGAATCATTATAATATCTGCTTCTTTGGCTGCTTCAGCCGTCTCCATCACGGTGAGCCCGGCTTCTTCAGCTGCCTTCCATGACTTGCTGCCTTCATAAAGCCCTACAACCACATCAACACCGCTGTCCTTAAGATTAAGAGCATGCGCATGGCCCTGACTGCCATACCCAATAACAGCTACCTTTTTGCCTGTTAATAAATCTAAATTGGCATCCTGATCATAAAACAGCTTTGCCATATTTATTCCTCCTTAAAATTATTGTTTTTAATAAGCCTGTTGCCTCTGTCAACGGCAATTATACCGGTACGGACCATTTCCTGAATACCGAAATCCTTCAGCATTTCCACAAGTGCACTAATCTTATCCTGATCACCTGTTATCTCTATAATCAACGAATCCCTGCTTATATCCACTACCTGTGCCCTAAAAACACTTACAATCTGAATAATTTCGTTTCGTGTAGCCGGTGTGGCACGAACCTTAATCAGCGCCAGCTCCCGCTTCACCGAATCCTCGGCAATATCTGCCACCTTTATTACATCAATCAGTTTGTTAAGCTGTTTAGCTACCTGCTCAATTACATTCTCATCATCTTCCACCACTATGGTCATTCTGGAAATAGTGGGGTCTTCGGTGGTTCCTACAGCCAGACTCTCAATGTTAAAACCCCGCCGGCTGAAAAGCCCCGCTACCTTGGCGAGAACTCCGGGTTGGTTTTCAACCAGCACACCTAACACATGCTTCACCATCCAACACCTCCTATAGTTTGACGTTCTACACGTTTTTGGAATTGTAAAAAAATTATAAAAAAACCTTTCGCCCCTGAAGGGACGAAAGGTTCTCTTTCGTGGTACCACCCTACTTCGCCTGTGCTTCACAACACAAGCCTCAACAGGTTCAATCAAACCCTGGCCTGTAACGGGACCGCCCGTAAAACCCTACTAAAGATTATCCTCTTTCAGGCTTTCTCCTCGGGAGTGAGCATACAACCTATCCGCCCGCCGGTTTGCACTACCCACCGGCTCACTGAAGATAGCTGCGACAGGCCTTCTGTCTCCGTCATCAGATTTTTCCAACGTTTTTCCTGCTAAACCGTCAGCATACCTTATTTACTATATTGAAAAAGCATCAATTCATCTAATTCATGCAAAATTGTATTTATAATAATGCCCGACGACAGAACCTCTTTTTTCAGAAGAAACCTGCCGCCGGGTATTTTATCCCCACGGTGTAATACACATCCTGACGTGTATTTTGTACCGCTCGGTCGCTGTCCCGTCTTGACGGCGGAACCCTAGGTACACTTTCTTCATAGCTGCTTTTTTTGATTTGCTGAATATTCTACCAGCCGCCTAATCATTTGTCAATGCCTATTTTTTAATTTTTTTTAGCGTAAATTGCAGGTTAAAATGAAATTTTTTCTCTGATGAGTTAATGCATCTAACCTAAAAATATACAAATTTTATAATAACCAGGTATAAAAAACAGAAATTGAAAACTTATCGGCTGACAGACGGGTATTATATGTAGTAATATGACATGAGGAGGTGCAAAATGCAAAAAGATATAATTGTTCGAATAAAGAATGGCGATAAAGAAGCCTTTGAACAGCTTTACAATGAGTATATTGAATATGCGCTTCGTACGGCAACTGCCATTACCCGAAACAAACCCGATGCAGCAGACGCTGTTCAGGAAACCTTTATACGGGTTTTTCGAAATATAATGTTTTTTGATGAAGAAAGACCTTTTAAGCCCTGGTTTTACAGAATACTAGTCAATGAATGCAACCGCATAATGAAACAGAAGCGGAAAGTTATATCAATGGACCAGTACCTGAACAATGCCGTATATTCCGAAGAAGATCGTTATCATTTTGAAGAATATGAGGATTTATATAATGCAATACAGGATCTTCAGGAAATAAACAGAGTACCGATAATACTAAAATACTTAAATGATTTTTCCGAAAAAGAAATTGCTGAAATTCTTGATATAAATATAAATACATTGAAATCCCGCCTTTACAAAGGGCGGAACCGGCTTAAAAAAGCTCTTTTGGATATAAAGGGAAGGAGGGCTAAAAATGGATGAAAGAATACTCGACCGTGAAATTAAAGAATCACTTATAAGGGCAACAGATGGTTTGATGCCGATGAAAGAAGAAATATGGAAAAACATTCAATCTAAAATAGAATCTGATACCAGACCAAGGAGTGTAAGGAGCATGAGGAGAAGAAAAAAGGCCAGACGGAGACATATACTCTCCAGCATAAGCTTAACGGCAGCGGCAATTATAATGGTACTTGCTATCGGCACAAATGCCGGAAGGGCGGCCGTAGCCAGAATCAGGGATATACTGCTTCCAGAAAAGGATATAGTTCAGGAGATAGAAGGAGAAAAAGAGGACACTAAAGTAAGTCTGCATGAGGGTAGTGATAGCGACTATATAATATATATTGATGAAAGCAATTACAAAATGGTAAAGCAGGATGGAAAGGACAGAATCGTTCCAAAGGTAGAGATCGGTCCGGAATATCCGGAAGTATACCTGGAAATCCAGCATGTTAAAGACAAATCACCGGTGGATGTTGCGAGAGAGGTAGAAGACGATTTAAAATCTTCCTTCGAAAACGTTGAAAATTACGGAGTCGTTGAAGAACCAATAAAATCAATATACCTGCACGCCCGTGACGGATTTAAACACAATGACCCGGTTGTCTCCTATTACATTGTGGATGATAACCAGGGAGGCGCTTTTGTTATAAAACAGCATCTCTTTTTAGAAGCTGCAGAAGGCCACGGCGTAAGATTTTACCATATGCTCAAAGAGTTCAAAGTCATCAAATCCCAGGAATAATCCGAGAAATAGAAAAGGAGAATGGTTGTACCATTCTCCTTTTCTATTTCAGTTAAACTGAGATTCTTATAGTTACTCCTTACGAGTCACCAGCTGTAGAATATTTTTTTCGTTACGTACCCTCATCAAATCCATGGACTTCACTTCAACTATAACTATTTCAGCCAGATACAACACCCTGCAGCCGGGCTCCAGGTGTCCCGCGTAGGCTTTTTCAGAGTCGGATACAACCGCATGCAAATGAGGTTCCCCGTTTGCTATTATGCCGTCTATGGAGGCTAGTTCCAGCGGCACATCGTCCCAGCGTTCAAAATGTTCCACCGGTGGATAACCTGTGGTCATTACCATATGTAGCGTACATTTGTCCAGGGTTCCGATTCCGGACACTACCACGGCATCCTTTATTCCTTCATCAGCTATCAGCTGATTGATACTTTCAAGGACCATGTCTCCCTGATCCAGCCTTAATACAAACACCCTTCCAATTTCCTCAGTAGAAAACTACTTCAAAAATTTCACCTCCCGCCTTATTTAACCGTATCATCCAGCTCCCAACCGAGAGATTCATAGAGTTTTCTTCTGCCTACTTTGTCATTTTCCAGCTCCCGTCGTGCATATTTTGCTACATCATAAGCCTTATCCCTGGGTACTACAATAACACCGTCTCCGTCTGCAACTACTATATCTCCGGGATTTACAACAACTCCGCCTACATGTACCGGAATATCCTTGGCATCATAACGGAGTCTTCCCTGTACCATTCCCTGAGATACAAACCGCGACCATACAGGTACCTTCTGTAGAATCAGTTCATCAGTATCCCGTACCCCGCCTTCTATGACATAACCCCTGGCTCCCTTTCTGAATCCGTCTAAACCGTTGTTAGAACCCATAAGCCCAGCGTTTACACCGCTTTGATCTATTACTATGAAATCGCCGGGTTGTATATCCTCCATCCACGGATAAATACAGACATTACCATAATACCATTTAACCCATTCGGTATATTCCTCAGGACTCATCTTTGGAACCGGTCCATCAAAGGGCAAATAACGTACAGTTCTGGCAATGCCGATGACCCTTGTTCTGAACAGCGGGCGCATATCATACGACATGCTTCCATAGTCATGCATCATATTCCAGTCCATGCCATCCCTTACATCGGCTACACGTAGCCCATCAAAAAGTTCTAATAATTCTTTTCTTTCAGCCTTGGACATGTTCACAATAATTCCTCCCTTAATATTCATTTATTTTTGCTTTTATTGGAAAGATTAATATTGGACAGACTTTGTGGATCTAATAATATGATTGCATAATTGACGCGGATATATGATCATGTTTCCATTAAAGTTTACAATAAAACACCCAAAATTGCAATGCATAAACTGGCAATAGAACACGTATTATATTGCCCCATATAAAGAAGAATACTATTCCAATCACTTAAGTTCAATGCTAGAAATAAGCAAAACTCGCTCCAGGCCTCCACCAAAACTCACTTACGCTCAGACATTGGTTCCTGCTGTCTTCCGCTTCGCTCAAACAGTGACCCGGACTATACTACGTGCCACTGGCGTCCGTCATTTTCTATTAGTTTTCTGGCTCCATAAGGGCCCCATGTGCCGGCGGGATAATTTGGAAAGATAGGCTTTTCATCCGCCCATGCCCTGGCNNCTGGCAATCCGATCAATAAATTTCCATGCATACTCAACTTCATCCCAACGGGTAAAGAGGGTGGAATCTCCTTTCATAACATCCAATAAAAGCCTTTCATAAGCGTCCGGGGATACCTCATCTATATCACAATTCTGGCAGAAATCCATACCTACCTGGATTATCTCGCTTCGCATGCCCGGCTTTTTCGTGTTAAAATACAGCTCAACCCCTTCTGTGGGCTGAATTCTTATATGAAGGGTATTGGGTTTGAGCCCTCTTAGTTCTTTGAAATAGAGAACCTCCGGCAGGGAAACAAACTGTATCACAATTTCAGTAAATTTTACCGGCAACCTTTTTCCCGTCAGCAAATAAAACGGAACCCCACCCCAGCGAAAATTTTCCACCTCAACCTTCATGGCTATAAAGGTCTCTGTATCGGAAACAGGCGATACCTTGTCTTCCTCCCGATATCCCGGCACAATCTCGTTCCCTATCTGTCCCCTGCCATACTGACCTCTTACCACATGCTTACGTACTTTCTCCTCAGTCATTTCAGACAGGGATTTAAGCACCTTCACCTTTTCGTCTCTTATGGAATAGTTGTCCAGGGCTGCAGGAGGTTCCATTGCAGTTAACATTAACAGCTGCAGCATATGATTCTGAAGCATGTCTCTTAAAGCCCCTGCCTTCTCATAATACGCTCCCCTGCTTTCAACCCCTACCGTTTCGCTGGAAATTATTTGAACGTGGTCAATGTATTTATTATTCCACAGCGGCTCAAAAAGAGCATTTGCAAAACGGATGGCCATTATATTTTGCAGCATTTCTTTACCAAGATAATGATCTATTCTATATATGTGTTCTTCACCAAACACCCGGTTTATAACCTCATTCAGCATTGTGGCTGAATTTAAATCGCTGCCAAAGGGTTTTTCAATAACCACTTTCTGCCAGCTTGCTCCATCGTTGATTACCATACCAACGGATTTTAAATTTTCAACTACAGGTTTGAAGTGTTCCGGAGCAACAGCTAAATAAAATATCCTGTTGCCACCGGTCCCGTATGCTTTATCCATATCCGACAGATAGTCGTTGAGTTGAGCATATCCGTCCGCATTGTATATATCAAGCCTGTAGTAATAAAACCTGGACAAAATCTTGTTCAAATCCGAATCCCTGCCATTATTAGGCCTGGAAAACTTCTTAATGGCTTGTGCGGCATCATTCCTGAACTCTTCCGCNNCTACAGCAAAATTCTCCGGCAGCTCACCGGACAAAAACAAATTATATACTGCAGGATAGAGTTTCCTGTGGGCCAGATCTCCGGTTCCTCCGAATATCACCAATAAAGAGTTCATGCCTTTTCACCTCCTGCCTTATTAATCAAAAAGCTAAAAACGGATCTCCTGCATTTTTTCGTTTAATTCTAATATACACACATTTAACACCTTTAAACCCCGGACAAAATAACACTCCAAATTTTTTCTTGACCAATGGGATAATTAGGTATATAATCTTTTAGGTTGAATTTTTTTGGAACTGTGAGGGGTTTTATGGGGTTAGTAAGAGAAATTCATAATTTACGCGAAAAGCTGCATGAAATAATATTAATGAATCAGGCAGACTCCGAACAAGTTCTATGCAGCGAACCGGTGTTAAAATGCAGTGAGGAACTGGACAGGCTCATTGAACTGTATTACGCGCAATACGGCAAGGCATAAAAAAAGAAGGGTTTAACGGCATACCCTTCTTTTTTTATGCTTCTTCTTTTTTAATTACTTTTTTTACTCTTTTTTCAAAATTTTCTCTGTCAAACATAACTATTCTGCCGCAGTTTAAACATTTGATTTTAAAATCAGCCCCCACACGGATTATTTCCCATTTGTCATTTCCGCAGGGATGCTGCTTACGGGTCTGTACAATATCTCCCAAAGAATACTGAACAGGCATTACTTCTCCTCCTTATCATCTTGATGAACGATTATCCGGGGTGGGTAAGGTACATGTATTCCTTCCTTGTCCAAGGCTTCTTTCAATATCTTTCTGAGTTCTCTTTCAACCCCCCAATGTTTCCTTGGCAAGGTGCGGGCAATTATACGGATTAATATCCTGGAGTCTCCCAAATCCACTATCCCCAGCACCTGCGGGGGTTCTACTATATCCGGATTCTGTTCAGCATATTCCAATGCAGCTTCCTGCATTATTGCAGTGGCTTTGTCTACATCCGTATTGTATGGAACAGCTATATCTACCACAGCAAGAGCATTGCCCCGTGTATAATTTACAACCTTGACCACCTGTCCATTGGGTATAATGGTCAGATCGCCCTTAAAACCGCGAATTTTTGTAATCCTTAACCCTATTTCCTCAACTGTTCCACTTGTATCTCCTATCGAAACATAATCTCCAACCGCATACTGTTCCTCAAACAGTATGAAAAAGCCGGAGATTACGTCCTTAACAAGACTCTGAGCCCCAAACCCGATAGCCAAACCGCCTATGCCTGCCGTGGCTAAAATGGATGTGGTGTCCACAAATTGTCCCAGTATTGTGATGCCTGTGACAATATATACTATGTATTTAAGTGCACTTTGGGACAGGGCGCTTAACGTATCAATTTTTTGCTTATCTGCATTAAGACGAATCCGGCTTCTTGCTTCAAAAAACCTTTTTATCAAAACTCTTCCGAATTTATGTATAATAGCCGCTACTACAATTATAAAAATTATTTTTAAAAGAACAAAACCCAGATCAAAAAACCTCTCTATTTTAAATTCCTTAAACCAGGCTATAAATTTTTCACTAATACTTAATTGAACTCCCCACAACATGTAAATCCCCTTTCTACAAAATACCGCATGGTAGTCAGACGCTCCGGCGACCTGTACCACAGGCTTCCACAAAGGCTTTAAACAGTAACAGCATAGTTTGATCACGAGTAAACATTCGTTCAGGATGCCATTGCACCCCAAGAGCAAAAGTATGGTTATCCGATTCTATTACCTCAATAACCCCGTCACTGCTCCACCCGGTTGCGCGGAATGTACCGGCAAGATCTTTTACTGCCTGATGGTGAAAACTGTTAACCCGTATGTTGTCATGTCCCATTATCCTGTTAATCCTGGAGCCGGCTTCAAGTTTAACCTCGTGAGTTGCATACCATACGGGTGCCGACTGTATATGTTTAATCAAGGTGCCGGATTTCAGCTGATCTTCCAGATCCTGATACAGGGTTCCGCCCATCACAACATTCATTAACTGTGCTCCCCTGCA
This sequence comes from Clostridiales bacterium DTU092, assembly GCA_001513505.1. Taxonomy (GTDB): domain Bacteria; phylum Bacillota; class Clostridia; order Caldicoprobacterales; family Caldicoprobacteraceae; genus DTU074. The sequence continues at coordinate 14,792 of LFTM01000320.1, forward strand.
TATTCCCAGCACCGGTTTATCATTTTCCAAAGCCAGCCTGCAGAATTTCAGTTCAAACTCGTCCCTGATCGGATTAATTCTCCCAAGCTTTGGATGGGGTAGTTCGCCGTAATAGCCGGGATCTATATCATTACCTCCGGTAAACATGATACCATCCAGTATTGATATAAGATGGTGTATGTCATTGGAATCAGTATAGGGTATTACTACCGGGTGTCCGCCTGCTCTATATATTGCCCAGTAATAATCACTGTTTAAATTAATTGTGTTTGTATCATTACTATAATCACTGGTAATTCCAATCAATGGCCGCATTATATCTCCACCTTTTTCAGCTATTGATCCTAATATTCCAAAAACCGGTTCTTCTATTATACTCTATACAAATATAATCCGGTGTATACACAATAACTTTATTAACACGAAAATATCGAATGCTTAATTTGCAAAGGCTTAAAAGTATTATATCAAATTGAAATGTTTTAATAAAGGTGATAATAAACACGATAACTTTTATCAATTGAAAATGAAGCCCATTCTCTATAAAATGCAAAATTTTAAAAATTTATTGATTTTTTGCTGTTTTAGGGTTGCATTTAATCTTAGTTTAATATAATATACTAATAATTTATTATTAATTGATAATGGAGTGGCACGTAAATGTCAAATAACCGATTCCATACCGGAAGGCGGACAGCTGTAACGGGTATTATAGTGAATATAATATTGACCATATTTAAATTGCTGGCTGGTTTTTTGGCCCACAGTACGGCCATGATTGCCGATGGGATTGAATCGGCTTCAGATATAATAACTACATCAATAGTGGCGTACAGCATAAAAATAGCTCAAAAACCAGAAGACCAGAAGCATCCTTACGGGCATGAAAAAGCTGAATCTATTGCCGCCAAGTTTGTTGCGGGTTTTCTGCTTTTTTCCGGTCTGACAATTGGCTGGAATGCAATGCAGGCCATTATTCAAAACAATATAGAAACACCCGGTGTTTTTGCGCTTTATGCTGCAGTGTTAACCATAGTTGTCAAGGAGATACTTTTTTGGTACACATTTATTACAGCAAAAAAAATAAAAAGTACCGCTCTTAAGGCTAACGCATGGCATTTCCGGTCCGATGCATTAACATCTGTAGGAACCCTTATAGGGGTTGCCGCAGCCAGACTGGGCTATCCGGCGACAGACCCTATAGCTGCCATAATCACGGCACTGCTAATTTTAAGAATGGCATACAGATTATATGAAAAATCCATATCGGAGCTAATGGATTCATCCGCTCCCAAACAAAAACTTGATGAAATAAGACATGTAATATCTTCGGTTGAAAATGTTAAAGGCATAGATTCCCTTAAAACCCGCATACACGGTAACATGTTATATGTCGATGTGGATATAGTAGTTGATAGTACGATAAGCGTTTCAGCAGGACACGATATAGCCAACGAAGTAAAGAATACCCTGAAATTAAAATTTTCAGATATAAAGGATGTCATGGTGCATGTAAACCCGTGCAATCCCGATAAATCTAATGTTGCGTGTCAAAACTGTGATAAACACTGTTTATAAAAATTGACCTATTAGTGTCAGCATGTATCTAGCTGCGGATCTCCCTGGCCAATTCCTCCAATTCCTGTGGTTCAATCAATGCATTATCCTCTTTGCCATATCGGGCCATATTGTAAAGTTTTATTAACAAACCGGCCTGTTTAGCCCTGTCCTTGTTCCACCCTTCTATATCCCGTTTTATTTCATTTGGTGTCATGTATTTTTGGGGCCGGTAGCCAAGCTCAATACACCTAATCAGAAAATGCCGGTAAAGGTAACGAATTTTTTCCCGTATATCCGTTAAATCCTCCCAGCTGGGCTCTCTTTCCAGCAGTGAAGTCAGCCATTCCCTGAACCTGTCGGTATAATCCTTAGTCAAACCCTTAAGATCCGTCAGCTTTTCCTTTACATCAACATATCCGCCATCCTGAGCAGCCCATTCCCTGTCCTGCAAATATCTTGATATTATTTCCCTGATGAAAACCACAAGCTTTTTAATACCTTTGTATAACATCACCAGCAAAGCTATGATTGCAGCAGCTGTGGCCAAAATTCCCAACACATATGCCACTATCTCATAAATATAATCGAAAATTCCGGGTTCCCTTGCCTCTGCTTCGGGAAGCATTTCGAACATGTCAGGCTGCATCGGCCCGCCTCCCTGATGCCGGGTGGATGTTCCGAGACTTCCTATAAAAGCAATAACTTCTACAACAATATTTGCTATTGTTTTGAATAACCATATTGTACCGTCTTTTAAATAGTTAAAATTGGCAACAATGGCTATTATACAGAATATTATAATAATCAAAACACGGTTGTGTCTAATAATACCGCCGGGAAGGACAGGTTCCGCCCCGTCTTTTGTTAATGTAGCATCCT
>LFTM01000320.1:17238-19745 GCA_001513505.1 Clostridiales bacterium DTU092
GGCCCCCCCAAGCCACTCCGGAGGCATAAGGTTTTAGCGTTTCCATGTTCTTGAAAAATATAAACAGACAAAAATATATTATCATTCCCACCCACGGGAGAGCCAGCGGAAATATCTCCCGCCATCTGCGGTCCACAAAATTGACCCCACGGAAAACAAGTAATATTCCGAATGCCCATGAAATCCAAAGGGGCAGATTCCAGCCCATAACCGTATATGCCAGCAGCCAGGATACCGCTATTCCAATCAGCCCAACCAAAATCTTGGAGCTTTTTCTTAGTACAGTCCGCAATAGTATACCGATAATATAATAAGCTATAAGGAAGAATGCCCAATACCAAACATCGGAACCGGAAAGCATGGCGGTAGCTATTACCAATATAATTGGCAGGAAAGTTATAAGCTCCACAACTCCCTGTATACTCTTTTTAAGAAGCGTCCAAATCAAATTCATCATCCCTGTTTCCCTCCGAGTTCTCCTGCCGGTGCAGCCGGAGTATTTCTACCGCATTACCGTATTCCTCCAGTCTCTTAATCTGGTTCTGCATTCTCTCGCTCACATAGGATGTGATAATGAGAAAATCCATTCCTGTAACACCTTTGGCCAAATCCTGCTCCAAAAAGGTAAAAAACGTTACACTTCTGGCAACAACCAGTTTTGCCAGAGCCTCAAATATGGAAATAAGGTGCTCCGAACTACATCTTGGCGGTATACGTACGGGTTCACCTTCATTATCGACAAGATAACCATTGCTTCCAAACCCAATCTCTATTCCCCGGGAAATGGCATGCTGGGCTATTGAAGCGGCATAACATATACCCCTTTCAATTCTCTCAGGTTCGGTTACGGCATCCCACATACTTTCAGATATATCAACATTCAGGTAGATCATCAGCCTGGGATTGGCCGTAAAATCCAGGTTATGAACCTTCAGCTTGCCGGTCCTGGCAGTAGCCTTCCAGTTTATACGGTTTAAGGGATCTCCATATGTGTATTCCCTTACTCCTGAGACCATAAATGGATCGTCTACTATCCAGCGTCTTACAGTCACATCACCCTGCCAGCTATGATGGGGCAACGGAATTTCATCCAAACGCATTAATTTTGGATATACCAGCAGTTGGGCATCCAGACTAAATGTTCTTGATGTGTTCTGAAAACCAAACAGATCGCCACATGTCATGGCTACTGAATTAAGGAGGTAACAACCCCTCTTTAAACACTTAACTCTGTGACGCCTGGTAATACGCATATAGGATGTTAAACTGAACAGGCTTTTATGAAACTGCTGGTGCTGAATATCCAGATTAAACTGTCTTTGGAACTCCAGATTTGCGCTTATCTTGGATTCAACTCTAAGCCATGGTACGGGTAAAAGCTTTTCATTGGATATAACCTCAACCATCTCCACTTCCTGCCCTTCAAACACAGCAGGAACATTGAAATAGCGTGCATAACGGATTTTTCTCAGCCCGTATTTTGTAAAAATATAACTCTGGAGAATGGTAATTAAAACAGCAACGAATATGAACCATTCGACAGACATGACTCAATCTTTCCTCTCCCAAAGCTGTTCCTCGGACGGCACGGGCACCTGCTTCAGAATCTGGTCTATAATATCATCAGCCTGGCTTCCTTTTATGCTTATAGCGCTTCTTAATATCATCCTATGTCTGAGCACGGGTTTTGCCATGGCTTTTACATCGTCGGGTATGACGTAATCTCTGCCCTGAAGGATTGCATAGACCTGTGAGGCCTTTAACAGAGCCTGGCTGCCCCGTGGACTTACCCCCAGGTGCACATCATTGTGCTTCCTTGTCATTTCAACGATGTTGACCATATATCTGATAATATCATCACTTACATATACCTTTACATAATCCTTTTGAGCCGCCAGAATCTCTTCCGAAGTTGCCACACTTGGAATTTCCTCAAGAGGATTCTGCTCTTTAAATCTCATTAATATTTCTATCCCTTCTTCTGTTGTGGGATAACCCATATGCACCTTCATCATAAACCGATCCAGCTGGGCTTCAGGAAGTGGAAATGTTCCCTGTATCTCTATCGGGTTCTGAGTTGCTATAACCATGAAAGGTTGCTCCAGTTTCATTGTTTCACCGTCAATTGTAACCTGCCGCTCTTCCATACACTCAAGAAGGCTGGATTGGGTTCTGGGAGTAGCTCTGTTTATCTCATCCGCCAGAAGTATATTTGTAAATATCGGACCGGGCCGGAATTGAAATTCTCCAAGCTTTTGGTTGAAATAGTTAATCCCGCTTAAATCGCTGGGAAGCAGATCGGGTGTAAATTGGATTCTCTTAAAACTGCAATTTAAAGATTTTGCCAGGCATTTAGCCAGCAATGTCTTTCCCATTCCCGGTACATCTTCCAGCAATACGTGCCCTGACGAAATCAGGGATACCAACAGTAAGTCGATTATCTCTTCCTTCCCGACAATGACACGCTTTATATTGGCCTTTATTTTTTGGGCCAATTCATGGATATG
>LFTM01000034.1 GCA_001513505.1 Clostridiales bacterium DTU092
GCCTGTATATTGCTTTATATATTATGTATGTTCGTTAAATTTATATCTTTTTTGTACCGCAATCATATGCTAAAATAGTTTAAACGTAAGACCGGTAACATGTAAAGGAGGATAGGTATCAATGCCTGCTAAACAAATAATAATACTAGGAGCAGGGTATGGAGGAATAGAAGCTGCAAAAACCCTCCATAAGCTGTTAAAAAAACATAGCGACGTGGAGATCATGCTGTTCGATCAAAATCACTACCATACCCTTCTTACCGAACTGCATCAGGTAGCCGGCCACAGAGTCGAACCTAATGGAGTAAAGGTAGCAATTGAGCATGTTTTGCAATATACTAACGTAAAATTTATTCACGATAAAATAAACCGGGTTGATCTTGAAAACAGAAAACTTTACTCGGTTGACCGTGAATACAGCTTTGACTATCTAATCCTTGCGGCAGGAAACGAACCCGCATATTTCGGAATTCCGGGGATGAAGGAACATGCCTTTACATTATGGTCTCTTGAGGATGCCAAAAAAATTCATGATCACATCCTTCATATGTTCCAGCTTGCAGCCAGGGAAGAAGATCCTCAGAAACGCAAGGAAATGCTTACCTTTGTAGTTGGCGGAGGCGGTTTTACCGGGGTTGAGATGATGGGCGAGCTTATAGAGTGGGTCGCTACCCTGTGCCGTCAGTATAAAATCCCCAGGGAAGAGATTCGCCTTGTCATTATAGAAGCACTGTCTGCACTTTGCCCGATACTGGATCAGAAACTATCAGGTAAAATTGAGAACTTTTTAAAGAAACGCGGGGTAGAGATATATACAAATACACCTATTACCCAGGTGTCTCCCGATAAGGTTTCTATAGAATCAGGAGACAGCATTCCCACAAGGACCCTTATCTGGACCGGAGGAATTCAGGCAAATGAATTTGTAAAACATTTTGGGCTTACTTTGGGTAAGAGAAACCGTATTGTTGTAAACCAGTATCTGCAAACCATTGAATATCCCAACGTATATGCAATAGGGGATATAATGGAGTTTTCCGAAAACGGTGAGGTTCTCCCGGCGTTGGTTGAATCAGCTCTGCAATCAGGTAACTGCGCTGCAAAGAATATTGCAGCTGAAATTCTGGGCAATGAAAAGCAGAAGTTTGAACCCAAGCTTCATGGTGTTATGGTATCGGTAGGTTCGTTCTTTGCAGTCGCGCAGATAAAAGGTCTGCCAATGCTTACCGGTATACCGGCAACCATTATGAAACATCTGGTTAATATGCACTACCTCTTTGGTATCGGCGGACTTGAACTGATATGGGAGTACATCTGCTACCAGTTCCTATACAAAGCCAGAACCTATAACGCCTTTATCGAAACGGTTATAGGTCATATAAAGCGCAGGAATTTTACATTCTGGTTGGTTCCGTTAAGAATCTGGCTGGGGATCATGTGGCTTTTATCGGGCATTCAAAAGGTACAGGCCGGATGGTTTGGTGACTGGGAAATGTTAGGACCCGGAGGCGCCACCGATGCCACTTCGTCGGCATCGTTAATCAGCCTCGTCAGCGATCATACACCTAAATGGTATGCCTGGATAGCGGAAAATATAATCTATCCAAATTCGCTGCTGTTCCAGAAGCTAATTACAATAACCGAAATTGGATTGGGACTTGCCTTTATATTCGGGGCATTTACCTTCATAGCAGCCCTGGTATCCATTGGAATGAACATCAACTTTATGCTCTCCACCGGGCTTCCAGCAACCAGCACCGGTCTTCCCGATCTATGGTATATAGCCGCTTCTATAGCAATGCTGGCAGGTGCGGGCAGAACACTTGGGGTAGATTATTACCTGATTCCTTATCTAAGGAATCAACTGAGATATTTCCAGAAAAACCGGAGTTTCCACCTGTTCAGGGGATGGCAGTGGTAAGCTGTAAACATGATATGAGTTGGAGTTAAGAGATTAAAAAGAAAAAAGGAAAAGCGGTTGCTTTTCCTTTTTTATAATCAAAGATAATTGTGGTCGGTCTGTGCAGCTTAGATGCTTCAGTCAGCTATGACCTCACCGTTTCCTTATTATTCTCATGGCATTAAGAACTGACAGGACGGCAACACCTACATCGGCAAATACGGCTTCCCACATGGTTGCCATACCTGCTGCTCCCAGAAGCAGTACCAGACCCTTGATTCCAAGTGCCATTACAATATTCTGCCATACGATGCGCCGGGTGCTGTTGGCTATTTCCATAGCGTTTACCAGTCTTGACGGATGGTCGGTCATCAACACCACATCAGCCGCTTCAATAGCTGCATCCGAGCCTATTCCTCCCATTGCCACGCCAACATCGGCTCTGGCAAGCACCGGTGCATCATTTATTCCATCTCCAACAAATACTACTTTACCTTTCTTACTGCCTCTCTCTTCTACTATCATATCCAGTTTTTCCACCTTATGCTGCGGGAGAAGTTCGGCATATACCTCATCAATTCCCAGCCTGCGTCCGATTTCATCGCCTATTGAACTGTGATCTCCGGTTAGCATGACAGTTCTTTTAACACCGGCATCTTTCAAACCTTTTATAGCCCTGGCGGAATCCTCCCTTACTTCATCGGCTATGATAAAGTAGCCTGAAAATTTACCGTCCAGTGCAACGTAGATAATAGTTCCGACAGCATCAGCCACATTACATTCAATACCATACCTGTGAAGCAATTTAGCGGTTCCTATCAATACCTGTCTGCCTTTAACCTTAGCTATGACACCGTACCCGGGAATTTCATTATACTCATCAACCGCTTCCCTGTTAACCGGCTTCCCATAGGCGTTCAATATGGAAACTGCAATGGGATGGTTGGAACCGCTTTCAGCCAAAGCAGCATACTCAAGAAGCTCTTCCTCCGGTACTCCGCCTGTTGAAACAACTTTAGTGACCTCAAACTTACCCTTAGTCAAAGTTCCTGTCTTGTCGAATATGACGGTATCAATATTGGTCAATGCTTCTAAATACTGGCCGCCCTTTATCAGTATACCGTTTCTGGACGCCCCGCCCAATCCTCCAAAGAAGCTTACAGGGATAGATATTACAAGTGCGCAGGGACACGATATTACCAGAAATACCAAAGCTCTGTACAGCCAGTCATCAAAGGACTGATTCAAGAATAACGGCGGCACAGCCGCAA
>LFTM01000169.1 GCA_001513505.1 Clostridiales bacterium DTU092
CTTTACATTCGGTTTATTTACTCTTGGGTTTATCTCTACCCCAACAATTGACATAGAGCCAGAAAAACAAAAGCCCCGCTGTTTATCAGCGAGGCTTCTTCATTACGTGGTGCGGAAGAAGGGACTCGAACCCTTACGCCCGTTATGGGCAACAGCCCCTCAAACTGCAGCGTCTGCCTGTTCCGCCACTTCCGCATACCAGACACATCTGCCCATATCCGGAATACCCGGATTATGGATATTTATTGTCATAAAGAATTGGGTGAACTGCAAGAATAATTATAAACATTTCTCATATTATTGTCAACCGGTTTTTTCCCCGGAGATTTTTGATTAGGGATAGCCAGATGGCTATCCCTCTGTTTTTATAATGGTTTTTACAATGTATATTAACGCATGCATGCAAACAAGCTTTACGGTTTCTCAAAACAGTCCGGATTATATACAGGCTGAGTCCAAAGCATGGCACCGTTTTCCCCTATCGCTTCAACTCTTACATATTTTTCATTTCCATTTAGCTTATAAACTCCGCTTTCACCTGTTTGAGTATCCAGTACACGTCCATCCTGGCCTATAAAGCGGTATTTATATTCTTTAATGTATGTATTCCTGAAGCATGCAGATACCTTAAGTATGTTGTTTTCAAATTCAAATTCACTGAGCAGCAGTCCGGTAGATACATAAAAACTGCCCGATTTAATAGACGATATTATATCAGATTTGGAGCGGGACGGGGAAAGTATGATATTCCATACTCTTCCTAGATCCTGCCAGCGGTGAAAATCATCGTTTCCGAATCCCCAGGCAAGCCTTCCCTTTGATAGGATATAGTCCCATGTATCTACAGCCAATCCGGAACCCTCTAACCTGTAAATCAAATGATTGTATATCTCCAAACCGGTAAAACCGCGGATGTTATCAATATCCTTCCATGGCCAATATTCCTTTCGAATCCAGTTGGGATGACATAGAATTACAAACCCTCCCTGCTCTACGCAGGAATCGATTGCTTCCTGATGGGTTCCCGTACATAATTCATCGCATCCAATACACAGCATATGGGGTTCCATTGAATATTCATAACCGTTAATTAAGACAATATCGTACTCTTCACCATACTGGTTCATATCAGTAAGGAGATCGTGATTTGAGATATTCAGTACTTGATAGCCTGCATCCTGATATGATTCCAATACATCGTGGATTTCATGATGTCCGCAGGTCCCCTTGCCCGTCCCGGCATGGGTGTGAAAATTGGCTTTCAATCCATGGTCAACCCCGATTAATGCATTTTGATACGGATTAACATACATTGCATTTCACTTCCTTCATTTTTATTCTATTCTTTTATTATATATTGAATTAATATAGCTTTGAAAAATATAATTCACGCCTTTTTGCAATGTGATTTCCATTATATTCTTTAAATAAACAAGGTACGTGCACCCAATTTTATGCACTGATATTTCATTATTGTAACCTCCAGAATAACACGGTTCTCGGTTAATGCTGCAGTCAAAAATTCATCCTCCGTATGTTTTCAACTATTCGGCATTTACTATACCGGCAGCACTGTAATTATATATCCCCCCGCTAACAGGCTCATCAAATTGGCTGTCAGCACATATAAAACTGTACGCAAACGCTGTGTTTTTATTATCATTAAAAATGCTTTAATTTCTGCTATAAATATCAATATTTCGGCAGCCACCAGATTCAATATCAAATAACTTTGTATAGGAAAAAATCCGTTAATCCAAATGTTCAATAGCCCCTGAGTAATTACATTTATTATAAGAAAAGCAATCCAATAGTCTTTATTTCTAAATCCAAACATCCAAAATACGATACCCTCTATTATTAATGTTAGAATCACCCGCATCAAGATCAATAAAACAGATCTTGATAACAATTTCCCCGGAGTTAATGTTCGATCGGTCAAGTTCAAAGTGTAAATTTGGTTATATCGTTCACCAGGCTTATCAATAGCAATTTCATAGCTGTCATTCCCGGTAGTAACTTTAAAAACATAATCGCTAACATCCCTTAGATGGCGTGAATAAAAAGTATAGTACTTCTCCATGGCCTTTTCTACCTTTTCGGCTTTAACGTACGCATCACCGGTTTTGACACTGATCTCCAAATCGGGCGGCGGATTTGAGGCAATAATCAAAATAGATGGAGGCTCCGCAGCGTTGGCATAGCATACACAGTCAAAAGATACAAAAATCAATAACGAAAACATTATTATAAATATTAATCTCGTACTTTTGGGCATAATAGACAACCCTTTCCCCTCTATACTTCCTCAAAACAGCAGCATTCGCATAACCGGAGGTTCATAAATATAGCAAACATCACCAAAGAGGATGAAATCCAATACAGCATTATAACCAATATTCAAAAGTGTCAAGGATGCAAATACCAGTCCTCGATATTTCTGTATATATTCAGTTCTCTGGGTGCCTCAACACCGTAAACCCTGTTGCTTGTCATGAGATAAGCAGTCTGGAAATAAAGGCTGATAACAGGAAGCTGTTCCACAATCCGCTTCTGTATCCGGCTGTAACTTTCAGGTAACCGGTCATATTGATATATTCCGGCAGCTTCATCAAGCAGCATGTCCAGTTCTTCATCACGGTTTCTGATGAAGTTGTTAAGTCCATCCCCTATAAACTTTGAATGAAATATAAAATCCAAATCTGGGAAAATATCGAGATAATAGCCGGTTAGCACAATTTCAAAGTTGCCATCCATCAAGCTGGTTTCAAATTCCTCCCATGGAACTATCCTGCTCTGGACACCAATACCTATCTCCTGAAGCTGTTGCGCTATCAGCTCGACGACGTCTTTTCTTATACTGTTTTCTGCATTGGTCATTATGGTAAATTTCAGCTCAACAGTTTTGGAGTCAAAATCCTTTTCCCGTATACCATCACCGTCCGAATCAGTCCATCCCGCCTCTTCAAGCAGTTTTATCGCCTTCTCCTGTTCAAAATCATATATCCTTGTGTTACCGTCATACAACCATGAATCGGAGGGGATCGGTACATCTACAGCCTCTGCATTGTTTAAATAGACCCTAAAGATTATATCCTTTCTCTGCAAAGCATAAGCAATGGCTTTTCGTATATTCACATCACCCAAAATGGAATGATTTAGGTTAAATGCGAGAAACTCATAATTGCGTGTAAGGTATCTGTAGTTTCTGGTACTATCATCCAGTAAGTAGGGGTTGGTAATAGCAGATGTAATATCAAGCAGATCAACCTCTCCGTTCCTAAAAGCCTGCCTTACCTGCATCTCGTCTCTATAAATCTTTGCCAGTATAGAATCAATATAAGGTTGCTTGCCCCACCATTCGCTGTTTCTTACAAGTCTGATATACCCATCATCCATCATCACTTCATCCACCCTGTATGGACCAGTCCCAACGGGTATAAGACCCGTATCCTCTTTTTTCTGAAGCATATATGCATCGGACTGATATATCTCCTTTGGGAGGACCGGGAATGTCATTATATCCAATATATTATTAGCAGGGGTTAAAAGATGAACATTTATTGTATAAATATCAAAGAGATCCACTTCGACCTTCTGTATATTATCATTACCAACTATTCCTTTCTGAAAAAAGGAATTCAGATTTCCCTGCTGCAGTGCAATAAAGGTGAATACAACGTCCTCACCTGTCAGGATGCTTCCATCGTGAAACTTAATATCCTTACGCAGATGAAACCTCCACAGTTTTCCTTCTTCATCCACTTCCCACGATTCAACAAGACATGGCTGGGGCCTCATGTTCTCATCGTATTCAAACAATCCTTCAAATATAAGTCCAAAAAAATTAATCATGTCCCTGGAACGGGTCAATAAAGGATTAAAGGTATCGGGAACCGGAATAGGTATGATCAGCTCCCCACCCCTTTTAGGAGCAGGAATTTCAGGTTCATCATCATCCTGTTCTATACGACCTATACCGCCATCTATATTATGCTCAAAAGGATACAGAGATTGCCCCAATCCACATCCTGCCAGAACGCTTGTCAAATATAATATTATCACAATCAATGATAATTTCCGCTTCATAGCTCTCATAAATGCAGTCCCTTCCAAATTGCTTCTAGCATAAGTTTATAAACGATAAAGCTGTTTATAACGATTGTATGCACGCCATACTTTATTAACAAAATTTTTCGTCTCGTTAAAAGGAATATCATCCAGAGTCTTCCCATCTTTGCTGTATCTGGTATCCTTAAGCCATTTCCGGACATTTCCACTTCCACCGTTATATGCTGCAAGTGCCAGATTCATATCACCGAATTGTTTCTGAAGATTATTAATATACCAGCACCCAATTTGAATATTTATATCGGGATTGTAAAGGCTGTCATCATCATAACCTTCAATACCCAACTTTTCAGCCGCCCAGCTGCCCGTACTTGGAACAATCTGCATAAGTCCCCGGGCATCTTTTCTGGATGTTGCCATTTTGTCAAATTTGCTTTCTACCCAAATGACAGCAAACACCAGATAGGGATCCAACTCGTATACAGATGAGTACCGCAGCACTATTTCTTTATAACGCAAGGGATACATCTTTTTCAAATACCAGGTGGAACCAAAAAAAACTAAGCAAATCAAGAGAAATAATACCAGCACAAATATAAACAGGTTTCTCAGTAGCACATTTCTTGCCACAAACACTCCACCTGCCTTCTGGTATATTCCATATCCCATGAGTTATCTATTATCTTATCTGCATACTGCTTTTTTATATCCTGATCCAGCTGGCTGGCCACCCTGTTTTGCGCCTGCTCGCAGGACAAACCGTTTCTTTGCATAAGTCTGTTTATCTGCAGCTCCTTATCAGCAACAACCAGCCATACCTCATCCACCATATCCAGCCATCCGGCTTCAATCAACAATGCTGCATCCACTACAACAACCTTCTGACTTTTTTCCGAAGACAGCTTATCAATCTCCAGCTGTATCTCCTGACGAATAGCCGGATGTGTAATGGCATTAAGTTTTTTTAAGGCTTTTCTATTGGTAAATACCAGTTCACCCAATTTCTTTCTGTCAATTTCTCCATTATCCATAAGATACTCATCGCCAAAGGTTTCCTTTACTTTTTCCCACACAGGCATACCTTTTTCCATTATTTTTCTGGCGATAACATCAGCATCAATAACAACGGCACCAAAATCGGCAAGCATTTTTGCCACTGTAGTCTTCCCCGTTGCTATACCCCCGGTTAAACCAATTATTTTCATGGCTCCTCCTACTTGGCATCATACCAGCTTGTACCTACGCCAACATCGACAACCAACGGCACACGCAGATCCATGGCATTTTCCATACATCTTACAACTATATCCTTCACTTCTTCCAGCTCAGGTTTATATGTGTCTATGATCAACTCGTCATGTACCTGGAGAATTAACTTAGACCTCAAGTTTCGTCTTTTCAGCTCAGCATAGACATCATTCATAGCTTTCTTAATTATATCCGCCGCAGTCCCCTGGATAGGCGTATTCATGGCCAGCCTTTCACCCTGAGCGCGTATGTTGAAGTTGCGGGACTTAAGCTCGGGCAAATATCTGCGCCGGTTCATCAAAGTTGTTACATACCCCTGCTTCCTGGCTGTTTCGACTATCCGTACCATATACTCTTTAATTTTGGGATACCGGGCAAAGTAGCTGTCTATATACTCCTGGGCCTGCTTGCGGCTTATGCCCAGATTCCTTGACAGACCGAAATCACTAATTCCATACACTATCCCAAAGTTAACCGCTTTTGCACTGTTGCGCTGTTCGGGAGATACCTGTTCAAGAGGTACTCCGAATATTTCTGAGGCAGTTCTCCGATGTATATCCTGCTTGTTTAAAAACGCATCTATAAAGGTTGGATCCCCCGATATATGAGCCAGTACACGCAATTCAATCTGGGAATAATCGGCATCTACCAGTACATAATCCTCGTTAGTTGGTACAAATACCTTTCGTATTCTCCGGCCCATTTCAACCTTGACAGGTATATTCTGCAGATTGGGATCGGTGCTGCTTATCCTTCCAGTTGCCGTTACCGTCTGATTAAAACTGGAACGAACCCTTCCGTCATTGGGGTCTATCACATTTAACAGACCATCAATATAAGTGGATTTAAGTTTCATAACCTGCCGGTATTCTATGATCTTCTCCACCAGTTCATGGTATGGTCTTAACTGTTCAAGCACCTCGGCATCGGTTGAATAACCAGTCTTGGTCCTTTTAATAACCGGAAGATTCAGTTTATCAAATAATATGCTGCCCAGCTGTTTTGGGGAATTTATATTAAACTCTTCACCGGCAAGGTCGTATATATCTTCTGTGAGGGTTTCTATTTCTGAAGAAAACTCCTCACCCAGCTTAACCAGCATTTCCCTGTCAACCTTGAACCCCGTAATTTCCATATCAGCCAAAACGTATATTAACGGGTGCTCAATAGTCTCGTACAATTCGAGCATTTGAGTTTCATCCAATTGCTCTCCCATTTTTTCAGATAATTTGAATAGATCTGCTGCATCAGCAGCATCCGTATCTACACCAGCGTAACTGTACATCAAACGGCTCAAACTATATCTGTGTGCTGTGGGATCCAGCAAATATGCTGCTATATAGGCATCAAAGGCCAAACCTTTTACCCGGACTCCGCATTTGTCAGCATCCAATATCAATCTCTTTCCGTTATACACTATCTTCTGTATCTGTTCATTTTCCAGAATCTGTTCTAATCCCTTAATCGCCTGGTCATAGCTTAAACCATTGCCGGTGGATGAACCGTCTATATTAATTCTGTACAGTTTACTGCCGTTATCGGCCAGAGTAATATCTTCATCTCCGACCAGTATTGCTATTTTTTCTGTATTGGACAAAGTATTGGCCAGATCCTTCAATTGTTCTTCAGTACTAATATCTACTACGGTTTTGCTGCCAGTGCCTGAGTTGGGTTTTGTACCCTCCTCCTTTTGGAAGCCTAGTTTTTCAATTACGCTGCTAAAACCAAGTTCTTCAAAAAACGCATATAAATCTCTGGAATACCTTATCTCAAAACAGCAATCTTCTATATTAAGATCTACCGGTGCATTCTGAACAATTGTAGCCAGTTTTTTGCTCAGTAAAGCCTGATCCCTGTATTGTATGAGGTTTTCCTTAAGCTTCTTGCCCGAAATGTTTTGAACATTATCCAGTACCCCGTCAACCGTATGATACTCATGAAGAAGCTTGAGGGCTGTTTTTTGCCCCACCCCCGGAACGCCGGGGATATTATCCGAGCTATCACCCATTAAGGCCTTAAGGTCTATAATCTGGGAAGGTGTCAATCCATACTCCTGTTTTATCTCATCTTCGTCAAACACCTGCACATCTGATATACCCTTTTTGGTCATTACAACCCTGACCCTGGGTGAAACCAGCTGAAGAGCATCCCGGTCCCCTGTAACAAGATAGGCGTCCATGTCCTTTTCTGAAGATATGCGGGCAAAGGTACCGAGAATGTCATCGGCTTCATATCCATCTATTTCATATATTGCTATACCCATAAGTTGTAACATCTTTTTTAAAATATCAAACTGAGGAATGAGCTCCTCAGGAGTTTTTTGTCTTGTTGCCTTATATTCCTGGTATACCTCATGACGAAAAGTAGGTCCCTTTTTATCAAAAGCCACTCCTATGTATTCGGGTTTGTATTCATCTATCAGCTTCAACAGCATATTGGTAAAGCCGTATACAGCGTTAGTAGGAATGCCTTTTCTGTTTGTAAGCATCGGAAGAGCATAGAATGCACGATGCATCAAGCTGTTACCATCAATAACCATTACCTTTGGCCTACCCATAATTTCTCTCTCCTTAATATAAAAGTGGCTTTTCATAAACATCCTTTAATATTTAGACTTTACCATATCTACCGCCAAAATTCAATTACCCATTAAGCTTAACATAAATTTACAGTAAAGCGTATAACATAATTATGCAAAATATTATTCCAGCCACTGGGGCTCCAAGGCTAAAAGCCTGTAACACTTGCTCCGGGGCCTTCATCAAACTCGCTTCGCTCAAACAGTGATTCGGTCCTATCCTCTGCTGCGTTCACATGCTTTAAGCCTTTCCGCAAGGTGATTTTCATTATATTCTGTAAATGAATAATATACATCCTACTTATTTATATAAATCATTCAAGTCTTGCCGCAATGCCCATAAAACCCAAGTTTATGGGAAAAACATCATATAAATTACCAAAAATTATATAATGACACTATATGACGAATATGTTAATATATATTTAAAATTTATTACAAATATATTAAATCATTGGAGGTTGTAATATGAAAAAGAGAATTGTTTCGCTAGCTCTGCTAATGTTTATTACTATAGGTATAATATTTATGGGTGGACAAGCATCACCGCAGGGAGTAGTATTAGCTGCATCAGGTGAGGCATGCTCCAACAGGATAACGGCAAAAATTGATAACTTAAAAATTAAAACAAACAACGGCCAGGCAGATTTACTGGAAATATTGAAACAAGGCAATGTTGCCGATGTTTTAAGCCAGTTGGGTAACTGGTATACGATCAAAGCCGGTGACGGATATATTGGTAAAATACTGAAATGGTGTGTTAAACCTGTTCCGCAGCAACCGGCTCCCCAGGAACCCGCGCCTGAAACTCCGGCTCCGGAGGAACCCACACCTGAAGAGCCCGCTCCAGAGGAACCTGCTCCTCAGGAACCCGCTCCGGAAGAGCCAGCTCCTCAAGAGCCTGCACCAGAGCAACCTGCTCCGGAGGAACCAACCCCTGAAGAACCTGCTCCGGAACAACCCGCTCCCCAGGAGCCTTCCGGCCTAAGCAGTGAACAGGCCAGAATGCTGGAGCTGGTAAATGCCGAAAGAACAAAGGCAGGACTAAACCCCCTTGCGTGGGATGCAGAACTGGCCAATGTAGCCAATGTAAAAGCCAAAGACATGGTTGACAACAACTACTTCAGCCATACTTCACCCACATACGGCAGTCCTTTTGACATGATGAAGAGTTTTGGCATACGATACAGGACTGCAGGGGAAAACCTGGCAGGATATTCATCGGTGGAAGGTGGGCATAACGGCCTTATGAATTCTGAAGGACACAGAAAGAATATCCTGAATCCCAGCTTCACTCACATCGGTATAGGGGTTCAGAGAAGTCCCAGATACGGCTACGTGTTTGTACAGATGTTTGTTGGAAGATAGCTTAGAAAAAGGTGCAATATAGACAATATTCAGGCGGTGTTATAATAGCACCGCCTTTTTTATTTACCCGGTTATATGAATCATTCCGGCCCATATGCAAAACAAATAATAATTTGGTATAATAGCATTTAGTGGATCCATTCCTTAATAATAATATACACGAAACGATATACTTATTATGATAGGAGGTATGCGAAATGGATACGAAAAAGGTATTGGATTTCTTCTACAAGAGGAGGAGCATTCGAAAATACAAGGACATGGATGTCAGTTCTGAAACTATTGACACCATTCTCAAAGCAGCCATGTCTGCACCTTCTGCGGGTAATGAACAGCCCTGGCATTTTATTGTGGTAGATGATCGGGAAAAGATGAAGGAAATCACCAAGTGCCATCCATATTCATCCATGCTCAACTCAGCACCAAAGTGCATTGTCGTAGCAGCCGATGTTGATCTTCAGAAATATGAGGGGTACTGGGTTCAGGATTGTGCTGCCGCCACACAAAATATGCTGCTTGCAATTGCCCAATTGGGTCTCGGCGGAGTGTGGCTGGGCGTACATCCGATAAAAGAACGTGAAGAAGGCATAAGAAAAATATTCAACATGCCCGAAAATGTTATACCTTTTTGTATCGTTGCACTAGGAGTACCCGACGAAGAAAAAGGACCTTCCGACAGGTACAATCCAGAAAGAGTACATAATAACACGTGGTAATTGGTATATATGCTCCCCGGTGGAGGTAATATATGAGAGTTTTTATCGCCATTGAATTTGAACAGCATATAAAGGATTACCTTTATAGCATCCAAAAACAAATTATGAATTATAGTTCATCGGGTAACTTTACAAGACCTGAAAATTTTCATCTGACCCTTAAATTTATTGGTGAGGTGCAGCCTCCTTATGTCAAGGATATAACCGCTGCAATGGCCGAAGCTGTAAAAACTTGCAATCCCTTTAAGCTTTATCCGGACGGTTTAGGAAACTTCCCGCGGGGTAACAAGATGATTGTCTGGATGGGTCTTAAGGGTGAACTGGACAGGCTAAACCATTTGTTCTCCCGGCTGGAAATGGCGCTCAGCGATATAGGTATAGCCATGGAAACAAGGAGATACTCTCCCCATATAACCCTGGGCAGGCAGGTATCTTTAACAGTAGATTTTCCAAAGCTGGCAAAGGATATATTTCCTGACAGCAGCAGCGTCATTGAGGTTTCCAGGATATCCCTTATGGAAAGTACGAGGAAAAACGGGCGGCTTACGTACATCCCTCTTTATGTACAGTCATTGCAGGGCTAACAGAAGCTCCGATCGTTATCCTTGATTGATAATAAATACCCAGACATTATCTCGTAATAAAGAGCATCTGGTAATCTATTAGTAAGACAAGGAGGCTGTTAGGTTTACATGATCATAGATATTCATACGCATTGTTTTCCTGACAAACTCGCAACAAGAGCAGTACCATATCTCGCCGCCCAGGCCGGTATACCGGCTCACACTGACGGAACGGTTAAAGCTTTAAAGGATTCCATGAAAAGAGCCGGAATAGACATATGTGTACTTCAACCCATCGCAACAAAACCTGAGCAAACGCCAGGTGTCAACAGCTGGGCTGTCAGCGTACAGGATAAATCCATAATAAGTTTTGGGACCATACATCCCGATTATCCGTTATGGCAGGATGAAATCAGGGCATTGTCGGACGCAGGAATCCGTGGTGTTAAATTTCATCCTGATTATCAAAACTTCTTTGCTGACAGCCCAAAGCTTTTTCCGATATATGAGGCTATTTTTAACCGCGATATGGTAATCCTCTTTCATGCAGGAATAGACATAGGGTTGCCCTCTCCCTGCCATTGCACGCCGGCCATGTTGAAAGGCTTAACAGATGCATTTCCGGGCGCTCCAATAATTGCCGCCCACATGGGAGGTTACCTGCTGTGGGATGATGTGAAACACTATCTCATAGGACGGGATATATACCTTGATACATCCTACTCCTTTGCAGATCTAGGTCCGGATGGAATGACGGAAATAGTAAAAACCCACGGAGCCGGTAAAATATTATTTGGTACCGATTCCCCGTGGGTAAATCAGCGGAAAGAGATTTTCAATATCCGGTCTCTTCCTCTCGAAGAAAAAGACATCAATGTCATACTGGGCGGTAACGCCCGAAAACTGCTTAAATTAGGCGAAATTTAAAAAGCTCCTAGTGTTCCCGTCCCTTGGATTTTATATAATTCTTTATAACCCCTGAAATCCAGCTCAATTCTTCCACTTTGAATAAATATATGAGCACAAAGTATACCAGCATACCAGCTCCAATAACCAGCCCCAGCACAATTAAGCTGACAATTCTGCTGGCCGAATCAAGGTGGGATGCAGCAAAATTATTCAGAACATACACTACCAATCCCATGATCGCCGAAGCTATGGTACTCTTTATAAATACCAGTAAAATATTGCTCCACCCTATGCTCCCCAGTCTCTTTTTTAAGCTCACAAACATCAAGAATGTCATAGCGATAGCCGATATACTGGTAGCCAGGGCAAGACCGCTGTGCTGCATAAAACGTATCAAAATTAAATTTAACAATACATTAACGGCTACCGCTACAATGCCGTTTAACATAGGGGTTCTTGTATCATGCAGGGAATAGAAAGTTCTGTTGAGAATATCCCGGTATCCGTAAAAAACAATTCCCAGAGAATAAAACATAAGGGCAGAAGCTGTCATGACTGTAGCCCTCTGGTCAAAACGGCCTCTTTCAAACAGCACCGACACTATAGGCTGTCTGAGTACAATTGCCCCAACTGATATGGGGACCAGCAACAGAGTTATAACGTTCAGACCATTCACCAAGGTCTTCTTAAAGTGGTCCATATCATTCTCAGCGTTAAGTTTTGAAAGCAATGGGTATACAACCACCGATATCGATGATGAAAAAACTCCGTATACAAAAGCATTAAGCCGGTTGGCAAAATTAAGGGCGGAAATGCTTCCCTCGGGAAGCCCGGAAGCCAGCATTCTGTCAACCAGGGCATTAAGCTGCTGCACAGCCATACCCATCACCACAGGTAAAGCAAGAAATGCCACGTTTTTTACATATGGGTCCTTTAAACTCAGCATTCTTGTATAACGATAGTCCTTTTTCTTCAAACCGGGTATCTGGATTACCACATGCATGGCTATCCCCGCAACCGTACCATATACCAAGCCGTATATACCCACCAGGTCGCTGAACAGTAGCATGATAATTATAATAATATTATAAGGAATACCTGTTAAAGCCGGAATAACAAATTCGTTATTGGACTGCAGAAAACCTGTAAATACATGGGAAGCCCCGATAAACACTATCATAGGAAAAGTTATTCTGGTTAGTTTAACAGCCAGTTCCAATGTCTCTCCCTTGAAACCCATGGCAATTATCGAAACTATCGGTTTGGTAAAAATCATTCCCAAAACAGCCAGTACAGTGCTTGCTAAAACTATGATATTCAAAAGCTTGTTGGTAAAATTGATGGCTTCGTCCTTGCCCTTATCCAGTCTGAGCTCAGAATAAACGGGAATATATGTTGTGGAAATAGCCGCAGCAACACTGGAGAATAACACCAGTGGTATAGTCGTAGATATCAGATAGGCGTCAGTAACATACCTAGCTCCATACTGGCTCCCCAGAAGGATTTCTCTGAAAAATCCTAATACTTTGCTGATCAGGGTTGCTGCCATAACGTACACGGCTGCTTTTTTTGTACTAATTCTTTCTTCCATTCTACACCTCTATTGTAGCTGTAATTTATTGTACTATTCTTTACAATACTGAATTATTTACGCTGTATTATAGTCAGCTTGCCAAATACAGTGTTGGCTTTGATTTTTAAGCCATTTTCATTATCTTGATCTCCGGCTGTCCTGTATACATGTTCTCCAAATGCCGCAGACGCTCCGTCCGGAGTTTCTGTTACACCAAAAACTGTACTTGACTCCACAACAATTGGTGTATCAGGACTCAAAACAAGTGTAGCATTGCTGAATATAACATTAACTTTTATATCTGATGTTTCTTCAGGAATCACTGTTTCAGAAAGATCGATCACACCATTGCTGAATACAATATTGCATTCTCCATCTTTACCTATAGACTTTACAACTCCATTGCCGAAAACTATACCATTTTCCACCTTTAGACCGGCCCATCCACCACCGGATAGTATATACAAGCCAAAAAAAATAAGGAAGAGTCCGGCTATAGCCCTGGGCATTGAGATATTCAAATTGTAACGGTACTTAACAATAAACAATATACCCACAATAATCAGGAATATGCCCCAGGCGTAATTATGGAATTCTTTCATAACATTACCTCCATTATCAATTTGCACATTTCTGTTTCCTGTATACCATAATAAGTAGATTCTTTTACACCTACCACCCTATTATAATTGATCTTTTAACAATAATAAAGATGAATAAAAAAAGAACCGTGTAAAGCATATGCTTTTACACGGTTCTTATCCTTATCACGCCCGTTTTGCCGCCTCAACAATTGCTCTGCATCCATCCAGAAATATCCCTACATCTACCGAATACGACAGGTATCTTACGCCGGCTTTTTTCCATCGGCTGATATCCTCCAGCCTGTCGATAAACGTCCCTATGACCTTATTTTTCTCCCTGGCTTTATTAACTATAAACTCCATCTGTTCTATTACCTTGGGATTATTCACCTCACCCGGAACACCCAATGACTGAGACAGATCATAGGGTCCAATAAATATTACATCAACACCCGCGACATCCAGGATTTCATCAATATTGCGAAGAGCCTCCTGCCCTTCAAGCTGCAGTATAATCAGGTTATCATCTGCTGAACGAAAATACTCATACCTGTCCATAGCGGAGTAGTTGGCTGCCCTGACAAACCGGCATACCCCCCGGTCTCCATTGGGATAGAATCTGGCTGCCCTTACAACATTCTCGGCTTCTTTAGCATTGGTTATCTGGGGCACCTGGACACCCAGTGCGCCAATATCCAAAGCTTTTCCAATACTTATTTCCCGGTGATCCTCCACCCTTATAATGGGTACTATACCGGAAACCAATGCAGCTCTGACATTATTCTGCATGGTTTCGATACTTACCGGTCCGTGCTCCATATCCAGTATGGCAAAATCAAACCCCGCATAACCGGCAACTTCAACAAAAGCCGGATCACCTGTCTTCATAAAAGGTCCGATCACATAACCCTTTTCAATGGTTTGTTTAAACCTGTTAAGTAGTTCTCCCATAATCATTCCCCGCTTTTTACACTATCCAAAATATCCTTCAGGCAATATGGCTTGTTATACTCCATAATGAATCCCGGTATACCTTTTATTTGAAGCTCCTTCAGGAATTTTTCCGGATCTTCGGTATTCTCCTTAAACATTCCATAATGGCACGGTATTGCTAACTTTACACCTAAGCCCTCTGCCAGATTAGCTGCATCCATGTAGTTCATGTTCCCAAGTTTTCCGTTGATACAGCTCATCAATACATCGGGATTATGTTTTCCTGCTTCCAGCAACCTATCCTCGTAAAGGCTATCTCCTACAAGATAGCACGCTAAACCATCGTACTCAATGACCACACCTATGCTGTCCTGGGTATGAGCAGCATACACCCCATGAATAACAGCATCTCCTATATTGATGGATTGACCAACATTCAGGCTGATTAAACGATCGTCGGGTATCCCGATAGCTCTAAAGTGATCCAAACAGCTGTCAGGACCGGCATATAATAAACGGGAAAAATCGGTGTACTTGATGGTTTCCTCATCCAGATGATCCATGTGATCGTGGGTACAGATTATTAAATCTGCCTTTAGTTCCTGAGGTGTAAAAGGAGCGGGAACCATTCTGTCAAAACCATCGGCATTGGCAACTGAATTGGATAAATACGGATCAACCACCACGATCTTATCACCTAACTCAAACATAAATCCTCCCTGGCCTATCCATGTTACTTTCATAATCATCTTCCTCTCTATTTAGTTATAAATTCTATACTAATACTTTAAATAATTGCCTAACAATATTCATTTTGAGCAACCACGGGAAGCAGAGCTCCACCATCCATAAACAACGTTGTTCCGGTAATATACCCTGCTTTATCGGAAGCCAGATATACAACAGCTCCTCCTACTTCTTCAGGAGTACAATACCGTTGAAGCGGTATTCGTTTTGAAATTTTCTCCATATATTGCAAGCTTCTTTCTGTAAACCATTCAAGCTGTGTATATCCCGGAGCTACAGCAACAACACGTATCCCGTATTTCGCCAGATCTAAAGCCATGTTTTTTGTAAGCTTGTCCAAAGCAGCTTTAACCGGTCCATAGACCGTTGAATTGGGCCAGCAGCCTATAGAATGATTGGAAGTAATGTTAACTATAACCCCTTTTGTGCCTGTTTCAACCATCTTTCGGGCTGCTTCCTGCGCACAGAAGAAAGCTCCTTTAAAATCGGTGTTAACCACAGCATTCCACATGTCTTCATCAACTTCCAGGAAGGGAGCCATCCGGGTGATCCCAGCGTTGTTGACCAGAAGATCAATATGATCAAACTCCTTGAAGAATTGCCTGAACATCTCTCTTATTTCTTCAACGTTCTGTATATTACCTTGAATAACCACAGCTTTCCGACCCATTGCTCTTATTTTATCCGCTATTTCCTCTGCCCCTTCACGACTGCTGCCGTAATGGACACCCACATCATATCCTGCTTCAGCAAGCTTCATTGCAATGCCTCTGCCAATACCCTTTCCTGCTCCGGTTACTAATGCAACCCTGTTTTTCATCATAAACAACCCCTCCTATTCCGGTAATTATATCTTACGGTTTTAGCAAGCGGATTTTCTGCCTTATACCCTCTATTACTTTATCCTTCATTCCCATCATACAGCCCAGCATACCCCAGGCCTTACCTTCATTCATTATTTCCTGAAACTGCTGCATAAATAACTGGTTTAGTTCGGTTCCGATATTAATCTTATTAATTCCCAGCTTTACCGCCGCCCGGATCTGTTCATCAGGTATCCCCGAACCTCCATGAAGTACCAAGGGAACATCCGTCCTGCTGTTAATATCCTCAAGACGTTCCAGATCCAAATTTGGAGTTGCTACATAATTTCCATGGGCATTTCCTATGGCTATAGCCAGCGAATCCACCCCCGTACGTTCTACAAATTCAACAACGCTGTCAGAATCAGTAAAACGTGATTTATCAGTATAATCATCCAGGTTTGAAGCCCGACCGACATAACCCAACTCAGCTTCCACGTCCACGTCCATTGCGTGAGCAACTTTAACTATTTCTTTTGTTATCTTTACATTGTCTTCAAAAGGCAGTGTTGAACCGTCTATCATAACGGAAGTAAACCCGTCACGAATTGCAGCCATGATCTCCTCATAAGAACGACTATGATCCAGGTGAAGTCCCACAGGAACTTTTGCTTTTGAAGCCACATCCTTAACAATAGCTACAAATGTGGTGTAAGGAATAAATTTCGAACAGGCCGGATATAACATGGCTATAACCGGCATATCCTCTTCTTCAGCTGCCTCTACAATCCATGCTATAGTTTCATAGTTGAAAACATTAAATGCCGCAACTGCATAGCCTCCCTTATCAGCTTCCTTTAGTATATTACTTACTCTCTCCAATGGCATAAAAAAACTCCTTCCATGTTTAAAGTAGGATAAACAGATCATATGAATATAAGATTTGCAAGTAAGCAAAGGATCAGACGATGTAAGATTTTTTTGCTTGCTTCTTCCACAAATTATATTCCCAATATTCGTTTAAGTCAAGCAGTGCAGAGCCTGCGAATGCATTAGATGCAATATATATTTTACAGAATATAATGGAAATCACATATATTTTGCAGAATATGATTCCAATCACTGGAGCTTCAAGGTGATTCCATAGTATTCTGCAAACAAAATCACTTTTCCAGCATAAAAATCGATGGGTGTAATCCGTGCAGGCTGATGGTGCATACCTTGCTTATGCTGAAACCGTTAATTTCTGCTGCAGTAAACAATGCATTTTCCTCGTCTGTCAGCAATACCATTCTGCCTCCGGGAGCAAGTATTCTTTTGGCTTCTTTGAGGAAATTTACATATAATCGGTTTATATCATCAACCTGGATTTGTTTACCCCAAGGCAGATTGGATACAATTTTGGTAACAGAGTTATCTATCATCTCAGTATTACAGGCATCCCACCTGTTTATTCCAATATATTCAGGAAGATTTTTTCGCGCAACTTCCAGCCTTTCAGCAGATATATCACTTGCCAGTATAGCAAAAGCATCATAAAAGGATCTCTCATACGGAATGGTACCCGAGCCGCAAAATGGATCCAGAAATACATCCGTACTCTCGGGTTCTGAGATTAAAACCATGGAATGAGCTACCGAGGGCCTAAGCGCTCCGGTAAGAAACTCTCTGTCCTTACCTCTGAATCTGAATGTTGGAGGAGTCAATTTTAAATGCAGGAATGCTTTATCTTTATCAACATCCACTCTAAAAGCCAGGTCATGCTGCTCAACAGTTCCCCTGACAAAAAAATGATATCCAAGCAAAGCATCAAGAAAGGTATCTGCTATATCAAATCTGCTGTACGTATGCTTACCTGAACGGCTTGCGCTTACAATTATTCTTTTTCCTTTTATATCCTTCTCTATCTGTAGAATCCTGTTTATTACGTTTAAACTCTTGATCTTGCTTTCAACCTGCAGCAAATCAACTTTATGCGGACCTATACCAAAACTGCCAATATAAAAATAAATATTATCCACACACTTGAGAGCAAATAGATCCTTATAGGAGTTCTCATAATGAAAAAACACCTTACCCTTTTGGCTGTCGACAGTCCCGGCCGTTGGAAATTTTGTACATATCTCCTGAAAAGCTATATTCTCAAGCCCGGGTACTACAGTGGCCATATATATAGGTTTGTTTCGGCGGCTTTTACTCATACAACATCATCCTCGTCTCCTATAATAATACTGTCAAATATATTGTCAAGCCAAAATCATAACCGCGGCACTTGAAAAATATACATTCAAGTGCCGCTATGTCTTCTTTTGCGGCCTCTTTCTCACCTCTAGTTTTTAACAATCCGGGCTTTTAAATCCATTCAGGGAAACCGATCATATACCTCCACGTAATTGAAACAATATAAATTCTAAAATCCCACCCTCGGTATCTCCTGGGGCAGCTGATCATAATTTTTCCTCTTTCCATCAGCTACCAGATAAAGTATCCTATTGGTTGCAAAAATCCCATCAATAAACTCTTTATAGGGTTTTTGACAAATATCTACACATCCTATCTGGAAGTTTTCACCATCAAACCGTCCCAGTGCCGCTTGATCGTTAAGGGTAAAATGGTGAGCACCGATGAAATACTTACTTGTAGCACCGGTTTCCATATAATATCGATATGCCTTGCCGCGTTCTTCCTGGGTTGTTACACCTCGTATTCCCGTTGCCGGTAACCCCCGATCCAGAGCTCCATGATGGAATTCGCCTACCATTACCGGCATCCCGGTAATTTTTCCTACCTGTTCAACATCCTCCAAAGGAGTCAGCTTATAGCAGTTGATAGAAAATACATCAAAGTTTTCATAACCTTCTAACAGATTTTCATTGGCTATATAGGCGTATCGCATACCAAGGTTCATATGGTGAGGATCTATCTTCTTACAGGCTTTGCTCGGAATTTCCACATATGCCCTTATCATTCTTCTGGAGAATTCATCCAGATCCAGTGCAGCTTTCTCCGATAGCCTGGATGCATGCCTCATTCTTTGTTTAAGCTGGCCAAAACTATGCAGTGATAGATTCCACGCCCGGTTAAACCTTTCAATGTCACCATCATATCTGTCCGACAGGAATTTTATCAGCTCCTCTTTGGAAGCCAGCTCCTCTTCATTATCCAGCAGCTCTTCAGCAATATTAAGATCGTGAATAAAAGCCCATTGGGGTTCATTTCTCAGGAAGTAACCTATCATGTAAGGATCCCCTTCAAATTCCTTGAGCTGTTCAGCAAATCTGTTGGCATTACTTTGATATTCATGGCTGAATACATCAGGAAAATCTCTGAAAACCCTTTTTTCAGTATCAGGAAAATCACTTAACGGCCATACATAAGGCAATTTTGCAAAACGTATAAAATCAAGGGACGACCAGTTGCCAATAGTGTTAAAACCCCACTCTATCAACCTTCTGCGGGTTATCCTGGCCCATTTATCCCACCATTCAGAGCCAAATACCCTAATCAGATTGGCTACGGCAAAATCGAAAAATTCGCCCCGTTCGTTCTTATACCATGCCTCNNGACCATGCCTCGCTGTATATACCATCATCCTCAGGCAGCCATTTATGCAGTTTCCTGATGCCGTCAACCCTGCCGGAAATTTCAGGCCTTACACAATCCAAACCAATACTTATAAAGGCATATCCCTCAGGATCAACCAGCCACCATCTGTTACCATCATGTTGAGTCCTGAAATACCCGGTACCTTCAAACTTTTTCTCCTTCCATCCACCGTACCTGCTCCAATCGTCAAAAAACGTAACATTATCGGGTATGGCAGCCTCCTTCTCCAGATACGTCTTAAGCTCGTCCAGACTTTTAGTCTTGCCCGGCCAATCCCGGTTGATAAACTGTCCCATTTCATCTACCAGTTTAACATCGGGCAGAGGATAATCAGGCTCAATATCCGACAGATGAAGGTTGGATATTTCCAGTTTCTGATCAGCAAAGCATTTAGCCGTACCAATAGCAAACCTGTCTACCTCGTCAAGCAAAACCTTATTACCAAACACCACAGTTTTAAGCTTGCCGGGAGTCCTGTCCAAAAACATCTGTTGAGAGTTCAAGGCTTCAATAGGAAAGGACAATCTGGTCTTAAGTCCCGGCAGAAGGCCAAGTGTGACAGTCAGGCTGGGTTCATCCCCCCTATTATCTTTGCTCCAGAATTCCAGCGTAACACCCATTACCCAGTCCTGATTGTTAACAGCGTCAAAAACAATGTATTTGGCATCCTTCCAATCAACACCGCCCAATTGTCCCGGTGTTCCCTCAGTCTTTATTCTTCCCCCGTCCTTGTCAAAAATAAGGTAGGTTTCACCATTCTGTCCGGCCTCCATTTTGCAGTTTATAGGCTCGAATTTACTGATATCAAGCTTTTTTATCATTTATACTCCCCTCCCTGTTATCTGTGTAACGTTTTACCCAATAACCATCCTGATATTCCTTTGGAGAAATTCCGTAATAACTCTTGAATACCCGCGTAAAATGTTTGGGATTTTCATAACCAACTTTTCTGGAAACTTCATGAACTTTTATTGTAGGATCATCAAGCATTTCTCTGGCCTTTTCCATTCGTATATGAGTTACATATTCAGAAAAGTTCATTCCGGTTGCTTCTCTAAAAAATCTGCTAAAATAATTATAGCTCATCCCAACCATATTAGCTACTTCCGCCATTCTTATAGACTTAAAGTAATTATCCTCAATATATTTTCGTACTATATCATCGGTCGTTCTGCATTCCCACTTTTCTTTAAGCAGATTTAAGGCATTGTTTATCCGGCTTTTTACATCAATTCTTATATCCTTCAATGAATTGAGCTTTTCAAAATCTTCATCGGGGGTGTACGGTGTCTCTCCACAATCCCTCATTATATTATCAATAACATATATCAAAGTATCATAAGACTCTTTTATTGAATCTATAGATACATTTTCCAATAATTTTTCGCTAAAGGTAGTATCAATAAAATTGCTCAACTCTCTCATATTAAATTCATATATGTTTTTTGAAAATCTCTTAGTGTCTGCTTCGGATAAGATGTGCTTTTCCAACCTGTTTACTGTATGCTTATATTCAATAATCTCTCCTGGATTATACAATATTTTATAACGAAGAGCTTCCATAGCATCCTGATATGTAAAATATAGTCCCCGAAGCCCCTTTTTAGGTTCGCTTATAGATATAAAAGCCTTATAATTATTACTATCAAAAATAGACTGTGCTATTTCATATATCAATGGTTTGAGTCTATCTTCATAATACCGGTTCTCTTTAAAATTAAAAAGAAGAATAAGATTCCCCTTATAATTGAAAAAGCTATATAAAATAACGTCACCAGTTGTTTCTGTCCATAGATAATCACGATTTAATTTTTGCTGTAACTCAACATCTGTGCTAGCTTTAATATCCCCCTCAATAAATTCAAACATCCCAATACAAAAATAATTATGAGGAAATTCTATATAAATATCGTCCAGTATCTTTTTTATGGTTTTTTCATCTTTAAAAGGCGTATTAAATATCTTATTTAAGTTGTTTTCGAGTAAAGCCTTACTATAATTGTATTCTCTTACTTGTTCGATTTGAGCCCGTTCTTTTTCTTCTTCTATCTCTTGAATGACTTTAAGAATAACATCCTTCAACTCTCTGGTACTTGCAGGTTTAAGCAAATAATCCCTTACTCCTATTTTGAACGCATCTTTTACATAGTGAAAATCATCATATCCACTTAAGACAATGAAACGGCAATGATTATCAGGATCGTTTCTAATCAATCTTTTTATCAACTCTATACCATTTATTCCGGGCATCTTAATGTCAGTAATTATAATATTCGGTATTTCATTTCTTGCTATTTTTTCAGCCTCTATCGCATTGTATGCTGTTAATATTTTTGTGATTTTAGGGATATTTATGTATTCAATAAGGGATTTTATTCCTTTGCAGATCATCACCTCATCATCAACGATAAGTATGCTGTACATTCATCATCCCCTCATAATAACAGCATTATTTCAATTTCATAAACAGAAGTCATTCTGTTTATTGAATAAAATGAACGAAGATGGATGAAGACGCAATAAGCGTCTTCATCCATTCAGTTTTAGTTTCAATAATAATTATACTCTAATTTTTGTTGGGAGGCCAAGCAAAATCTATACCTAATTTTGCCTTATTTGCCTGGAATCTTTCATTATTTACTTTATAGACCTGCTCAGCACCCAGTTCATCAATATGCTTAATTGTTTCATTGTATATTCGCTCTAATTCTTCCTCAGATTCGGCCATAATCATTTTTACAAACTGTTTCTCCCAATATACACCAATTTCTGCATCCATAGCAGCTTCATCTGTACCACCACGAGGATTTATATTGTCAAAAGCCGCATCATTGTACACCCATTGAGCAAAGTACTTATCAATGTTCACCGATATTTCATCCGGTCTTGTGGCAGGTGCTGGTTCAACATTTTGCAGGAATACAGGGTTATTAATCCAATACCATGTTCCTACTCCATATTTTAGCGTTGCAGCTGCGCTATCTTCATTTACGGCATTGATGTATTCATCGGTATATACAACTTTTCCATCTTCCATATTATAGGTTGCGCCTTCTACTCCATGGCTGGTCAGCATGAGCCCTTCTTCACTATAAAGGAATTCAATAAACCGGATAATCCTATCTGGATTCTTTGCATTCCTGGAAATCATTGTTACGGTCCATCCATTCATACCGGTTGATACCAGTTGCGGTTCAGCACCGTCCTGGGCTCTTACCGGACCAACAGGTATATATTCGGCAGCATTATCCGTTCTGTACAGATCTTTTATTTGTCCTTTATAGTCAGCCATATTTCCAATGAAGGTGAATATTCCGCCGGATACCATTCTCTCCTCTATCTGCTTTCTGTCACTGGTAAAATTCTCCTGAGAGACCAGGCCTTCTCTGTACAGTCTGTTTCCGAATTTCAGCACTTCAAGATATTTAGGATGCTTACGCATATATATCAAATTGCCTTCTTCGTCTTCCCGTGGTACAGCAAACATTCCTGGGAGTACCCAGTTAAATGTACAACCTACTCCACCCATCGGCCCGAAATAAACGGGAGTTACGTTTACACCCTGGTACTCCATACCTGCATCCTTTACCTTTCTTAAAGCCGCCACCATGCTATCCTGAGTATTGAAATCTTCTTCCTTTATATCCAGTTGTGTCATTATATCTTTTCTGGCAATCATTCCTGCATTTGTCTTAATATAGTTATCCTCAGTAAGATGTTCTTCTGCCCAGTAAAAGTTCGGGAATCCATACCAGTTTCCATCTTCATAGGTATACCATTTCATCATGGACTCGGGAATCAAGGGCTTCATGGTTGGAGCATACTCATCGACCAGTTCATTCAACGGATATAACATCCCGGCCTCCTGCATCTGCTGGAACTGTCCATACCACCATCCCATAGTTAATACATCAGGCAAAGTGTCGGATGCTATCATAGCATTAAGTTTTTCGTCAGCATCTCCTGCCGGTGTTGAGATGTTAACTGTTATCCCGGTTTTTTCTGTTATTTCTTTATCTACAAGACAGTTTTCGGCATCCCAGGTTTTATTGTACCAACCTTCACTAATGTACCAATCAATTGTTATTGGCGACGTGTCCCACGTCCAACTAGGGCCAGATTTTGCTTCTTCTCCACTGTCTCCAGAAGTTCCTTTGTCGTCTCCGGCATTGCTGGCTGTATCCTGTCTATCGGTTTGGGTTCCACTGCCTGAACATGCGGCCAATGCTGATATTACCAGGAGAATAACTAATAATATACTGGCCAATTTTATTAATTTTCTCACTTTGTTACCCCCTCACTTATATTTTATTATTTATGTTTGTGAGCATTTATTAAAAATGCTCATGCATTTGAATCCTTTTTTGTTAATGATTAAAATTAATAGTAATTCGGTTCATGCTCAGCCTTTAATGGAACCAATCATAACACCCTTTACAAAATACTTCTGTAAAAACGGGTACAGCATCATAATAGGCGCGGATGTTATAACCATAGTTGCCATTTGAACTGTTGTAGAACTGATATCCCTTTGCCGTTCCAACATCTCACCGGCCCGGCTGGCCACATTTGCGGCCCCCTCCGTACTTCTTATAATTTTCATTAACAGCAACTGTATGGTGGAAAGTTCCTGAGAGGTAGTAAATACCATGGAATCAAAATATGAATTCCAGTGCCATACCCCGGTAAATAACGCCAATGCTGCTAAAACTGGTTTTGAAAGGGGTAAAATTAGATAGAAATATATCTGATATTCATTCGCTCCGTCAATCCTGGCAGATTCATTTATGGATTCAGGTATTTCTCTAAAAAACGATTGAAATATGATAACATTCCAAAAGTTGAACAAAGCAGGAATAATATACACCCAGAAGGAATTCAGAAGCCTAAGCCATTTGTACAGCAAATATGAAGGAATCAACCCTCCGCTAAAAAACATTGTTATAATTCCCATTGTCCC